>DATFXD010000243.1:0-2241 GCA_035258605.1 Hyphomicrobiaceae bacterium
CCCGCTCGTGGAAGAACCCTCGTCGGCCCGAGTGGGGCGGCGAGCGCTTTCCGCCCACCGTGCGCCCGTCGCCAGACGACGAGGCGCGCGTTAACGCCCGCTGGTCGGAGTATGGGCTCGGCGACTTGTAGAGCCGATAAACAACCTGCTCTCGCTCGCTGACGCGGTGATTAAGTACGGCTTTATGCTGCGGTGCATGAGTCCGGTTGTGGCATCAAGCGGACTTAGCGCGATGTTCGCTTACTTGTCCGCTTTCGGAGCGAAATGGACGTGCGGTGCCGCATCGTCTCGATCTCTTCGCCGCTTTTGACCCAAAGCGGACTGGCCCGGGTCGAAATCTCGCGCTGCAACAATCCTTGGCCCTCCGATGCGTAAGCAAGATTCAGGACAATTCAGGTCTGGCCCAAGGACTTTAGGTCCCACTCGGCGGCACAGTGCAACCTAAGGTGCATGGACCTGAATGGTCATGCCGTTCGAGCCAAAGGGAGAGAGAACATGATCGCTGATCATGCCTACTCGTCGGGTTCGCTCCCATTCATGGACCGACGGGCCAGCCTATTTTACTTCGCCGCGTCACTACCCGCTGTTGGCTTCGTGCATGGCCCCACTGATGTAAGTCCCCTCAATGAGGCGATGCTTGGAAGCCATGAAGAGGGCCGCTGCATGAAGCACGGGCCGACTCAATACAGTCGCTTACCGAGCAGGCTAGCCTAGTCGCTCGCGCCTGCGGCGATAGTTTCGTCAGCATCGCCGGCACCGTACGGTGCTATCCTTGGTTCACAAGAAGGCTGGAGGCGCTACCTCGATAACTAAGCACAATTCGCCGCCTTCCGTCGTCGCGCGGCACGCTGAATTTGCGTTGGAGCGACCTCGTCGGAGAAAGTCCATGGCCAACATGAGACGGCGCGAGTTCATCACGCTGCTCGGCGGTACGGCCGCGTGGCCGCTCGCGGCGCGCGCGCAGCAGCCGACCATAGCGTTAGTCGGCTTGCTGACCGGCTCCCACCAAGATGATCGATGGCTCGGCGCCCTTCGGCAGGGGCTCAAGGAAGCCGGCTTTATCGAAGGGCGTAACATCGCGATCAAACACCGTTCGGCCGATGGTCACTTCGACCGAGTGCCGTCATTGGCAGCCGAGTTGGTGGCTGACCCCGTGGCCCTGATCATTGCGATCGCGCCGTCGGCTGCGTTGGCGGCCAAAGCTGCCACCGCAACTATTCCGATCGTTTTTGTGACCGGCGCCGACCCCGTCGAGCTTGGTCTGATTTCCAGTCTCAGCCGACCCGACGGCAATGTGACCGGTGTAAATTTTCTGGTCAAAACACTTGCTGCGAAACGGCTGGAACTGCTGCGCGAGTTGGTGCCGGGCGCCACCCTAATCGGCTTTCTCTCCAATCCAACGAACCCGGCTTCCGAACCCGAGATAAGAGACGTGCAGGACGCGTCGCGCGCACTTGGGCTCCAGCTTGAAATCCTGCACGCGAGCAGCGAACGCGATATCGAAACGGCGTTCGCAAGCTTCGCTCAACAGCGTATCAATGCCATCTTGGTTGCCGGCGATTCGTTTTTCCTAAGCCGACGCGATCAACTGATTGCGGCGGCGGCCCGCTACGCAATTCCCACCAGCTACCAGCTTCGTGAATTCGTCGCCGCAGGTGGGTTGATCAGTTACGGAACCGATCTCATCGATGCATATCGCCTTGCCGGTGTCTACGCCGGCCGGATTCTCAAAGGCGAAAGGCCAACCGACTTGCCAGTCCAGCAGTCGGTGAAATTCGAGCTGGTCATCAACCTCAAAACCGCGAAGGCGCTTGGCCTCCAAATTCCAGACAAGCTGCTCGCGATTGCCGACGAGGTAATTGAATGAAACGGCGCGAGTTCATCGCGCTGCTCGGCAGCGCGGCGGCGGCGTGGCCGCTCGCGGCGCGGGCGCAGCAGCCGGCGATGCCGGTGATCGGATTTCTTGGTGTCGGCTCGCTCGACAACTACGGGCTCTATTTGGCCGCGTTCCGCAAAGGCCTCAACGAAGCCGGACTTGTGGAAGGTCAGAACGTCGCGATCGAATACCGCTGGGCTGAGGGCCAATACGATCGCATGGTGGAATTGGCAGCCGATCTGGTCCGCGGTCGGGTTGCGGTAATTGCCGTGCCGGGCACTCCGCCCGGCGCCCGCGCGGCGAAAGCCGCCACCTCGACCATTCCGATCATCTTCGGCGTCGGCGAGGACCCGGTCAGTCTGGGC
>DATFXD010000244.1:0-21884 GCA_035258605.1 Hyphomicrobiaceae bacterium
AACCTCGGCCCGGCGCTGATCCTGGCGGTGCCGATGCTCTGGGTGTGGACCACGCCGAGGCTGGACGACCTTTGGCGATTTGCCGCCGTGGGCACCATCGGGGTGATCGCGCATACCATGCTGGCGCATGCGTTTGCCCAATTTGAAGCCGCGCGCCTTGCCCCGGTCGAGTATGTCACCTTGGTCTGGGGTGTGCTGTTCGGCTACCTGATGTTCGCGGAGGTGCCGAGTTTAGCGACAGCCGCGGGCTGCGCGCTGATCGTGGTCGGCACGCTGATGACGCAGCGGCGCTGAGACGGGGTTGACCGGTGACGGGCCCACCCGGCGTGCCGTCTCCGGCATCCGGTCCACGCAAGCTCTCTTAGCCTTGCCCAAAGCGATCGATGTCCATGATAACGCCCCGTATGCCGGCTTCGGGTCGGCCGAATGGCCGGTCCCAACAGGCGAAATGGGAAACCAAGCCTGCCGTCGGCCTTGGCCCGCGAACGGGTACTGCTGCGCCCGGCGACGCGTCACGTTCGGCAGGCGGACCATACGGTCGAGCTTTGGCGGCTGATAGGGTCGGCCGTTGCGCCGACATCGCGCAGCGCTTGCGCGCCTATAAAGAGGCGCAGCCGTGAAGGCGCGGGCTTGATAGCATCGTCACGGCGAAGAAGATGCAGCGACAGCAGGCTTTGCGTGGGGTGCGCAAGCGGGGCCAGCAACCAACCCCGATCACAAGACTGGGATAAATCATCGATTTGACTTCGTGTCGGCGGTGCCCCGGCACTACCATGCACCCTTGAACCTCTTCGGCGGGGCAGAGTTTAAGGTTTCGATGCCACACCCAGCGACGCCATGGCTTGGACGGCGGACCGTGCTCACCGGCCTCTCGGCGGCGGCAGGCACGCTGCTGCTGCCCGCGACCAGCCGTGCCCAAAACAAGCTGATCAGCACGCCGCGTCAGACAGCAGGACCGTTCTATCCAGTCGAATGGAGCGGGGACATCGATGCTGACCTGGTGGTGGTCAAGGGCGAGGCCGCCGAGGCGATTGGTCAGATCACACACGTGAGTGGGCGCGTGCTTGATGTCTCGTCCCAGCCCATTAGCGCCGCGGTGGTGGAGATTTGGCAATGCGACGCCAACGGTCATTACCGTCACCCGCGGGATAGCGGCGGCAGCGCCAGAGATCCAGGCTTCCAGGGTCGCGGTCGCGTCATCACCGATGCGTCGGGTCGCTACAGCTTCCGTACCATTCGGCCCGTGGCCTACGCCGGCCGGGCTCCTCACATCCACTTCAAGGTTGTGCTGCCCGATAGCCGCGCGCTCATTACGCAGATGTATGTGTTCGGCGAAGCCCAAAATACGAGCGATGTCGTCTTGAGCAGCATTCGCGATCAGCGCCAGCGCGACAGCGTGATCGTGCGACTGGCTCCCGCTAGCGGGCTCGAGGCTAGCGCCCTGGCCGGCACCTTCGACATTGTCATTGCTTGATGCTGGGGGGTGCGAACATCCTTCGCTTGCGAGCATTGGCAGCGGCTGCCATGCTGTTCGCAGGCATCACCCTGGGCGTAGTGTTGGGCAGGCTGTCAACCTGGCTGGTGCCCGTCACCGCCCCCTATGACGGCGCGCCGCCACAGGGAACGCACGACGCGCGAGGCGCCAACGAGCGGGCGAGCAGCGCCGCTCACACAGGCACAGAGAGCCGGCCGCAGGTCCCGCTGAGACCGACGTCGCCAGCACCAACTCCGGTGGCGCCGGAGCCACCGGCGGCGACCGCGCCCGTCGCCGTGGCGGCACCACCGGCCGCCACCGCACCGCGGGTGGCGCGCTCGCCATCGCCGGCGGGCGCCCCCACACCCGCAACCCCGCCCGGAGCGGCCCCCGCCGCACAGCAGATGCCCGCTGGCAACACGCCCACGGCGGCGTCGCAAGAGCCGGCAAAGCCGGCCGTGACACCTAGCTGGCAGCCGGCTGGCGCCGAACGTTCCGGCGATGCCGACCAGGACAATGCTCCCGAGCCGCCCGGAGCGAAGGTGAAACTTATCAATCCCGACCGCGGCGAGGCGCGTGCGGCCGCTGCGCGCCCGGCCGATGACGATGTCGCCGACAGGGAAACGGATCAGCAGGGCCTCGCGGCCTGCGCCAAGCGCTACTCTTCCTTCCGCCGCAGCGATGGCACCTATCAGCCCTTTGGCCGCGGACGTCGCCAGCGCTGCCCGCTGCTACGCTGATGGTCAGCTTCGACGGTGACGTCGGCCGCGTGGCTCAGCGCGGGCGGCCACGCTTTTCCGAACCGCGCGGGTGGGATGCCGCGCCGTCCGGGGCGGACACCGCTTCCGCTAGGGCTGTCCTCGAGCCGCGAAAGCTGCACTCAAGAGCGCCTGCGCTGGCTCACCCTAGCCACCGAACGCACCCTGGGTATTGACGTACAACGCATAGACCGACTGGCTCGCGGCCATGAACAGGCGATTGCGCTTGAGGCCACCGAAACAGACGTTGGCGCTGCGCTCGGGTAGCGCAATACGACCGATGGGCTTACCCACGGGCGAAAAGATCATGACGCCATCGAGCTCCGGCGAGCCCATGCCCCATCCGCACCACAGGTTGCCATCGATGTCACAGCGCATGCCGTCGGGCGTGCCGGCTCCGGCATCGATCAGCACGCGCTTGTTGACGAGCTTGCGGCCGCCATCGGCCACATCATAAGCGAGGATCTTGCGGTTCGGGACGCCACGGCTCTCGACCAGGTAGAGGATTTTCTCGTCGGGGGAGAAGCACAAGCCATTGGGGCCGAGCACGCCCTCGGCCACGACGCTGGCCTGCCTGGTCTCAGGCTCCAGGCGATAAACATTGGGTTCGATTTCGGACTCTGACTTATGGCCCTCGTAGTCACCGAGGATGCCAAACACCGGGTCGGTGAACCAGATCGAGCCATCGGACTTCACCACCACATCGTTGGGTGAGTTCAAGCGCTTGCCGTCGAAGCGGTCCATCAGCACCGTGGTCGAGCCGTCGTATTCGGTGCGCGTCACCCGCCGGCCACCGTGCTCGCAGGTGACGAGCCGACCCTGCCGGTCGCGGGTATTGCCGTTGGCGAACGTCGACGGCTTGCGGTAGACGCTGACCGCGCCCGTCTCCTCCTCCCATTTGAGAATGCGGTTGTTGGGTATGTCGCTCCACAACAGGTAACGTCCATCGCCGACGTAAACGGGACCTTCGGCCCAGCGGCAACCGGTGGCAATGCGCTCGACACACGAGAGTTTTAGCCAGTACTTCTCGAAGCTTGGATCGAGCGCGACGATGGCTGGATCCGGGTAACGGGTGGCCTGCTGCCAGCCGCTGCTGAAGCCGGGGACAGATGAACTCGAAGTCGTCATGGGACAAGCTCCACACCGCTGCTGAGCCAAACGATTGACGCTCGCCCGTTATCGCCGGAACACGCCCGCCATGCCAGCACAACCTGCGCACGCCGGTCACGACGTGCGCCGAGTCTTGGCCCGGATCGATCGCGTCTCGGGGTGACCGGCCGC
Source organism: Hyphomicrobiaceae bacterium (assembly GCA_035258605.1). GTDB lineage: Bacteria > Pseudomonadota > Alphaproteobacteria > Rhizobiales > Hyphomicrobiaceae > AWTP1-13. Next base: position 3,514 of record DATFXD010000244.1, read on the forward strand.
GCCGGCCGCTTGTTGCAACTCGCTGCGGAATTCATCGCGCATGGCATGGATCGAGGCGATTACCGGCCCGGCCTGGATGCCGAGATTGACAAGCGTTGCCTCCGACAGCTGCAGGCTCGCCTCGATGGTCTCGGGTACCGCATCGGTGACGCCGATGCCGTAGAGATGGCGGGCGTGCGTCGCATCGCGAGCCCGTGAGACAATGGCAATATCGGGTCTAAGCTTGCGCACGATGCGAACGATTTCGTCGATCGCCGTCTGGCCATGGATGGTGACGATTACCGCTGTTGCCTGCGCCAGCCCGCAGCTCAGCAAAAACGCGGCGTTGACGGCATCGCCATAGTACACCTCCCGTCCGCGCCGGCGATATTCGGTGACCGCAGCCGGATCGCTGTCGACGGCGAGAAACGCCACCCGGTGTCGCTCCAGCATCTCGCACACGACTTGCCCGACGCGGCCGTGGCCGACCACGATTGCCCGCTTGCGCGTGTCGCTCGGCGGCGCCACGCTGAGGATGGGGTCCAGCGCCCGCCGCGCTTCCATCCCGGCGGTCAGCCGGCGCGCCAGCTGCGCCAACAGGGGAATGGTGGCCATCGTCGAGGAGGTGACCACCAGGGCAAAGCTGGCGGTGCTCGGCGCCACCAGCTGCAGCGCCGTTGCGAGCGCAATGATCACGAAGGCGAACTCGCCGCCGGGACCGAGCAGCAGCGCGGTTTCGATGGCCGCCGGCTTTGCCACGCGAAAGCTGCGCGCCAGGCCGACAACCAGGGTCGCCTTGACGACGATGAGGCCGACCACTGCGGCAGCGACCCACAACGGTTCACGCGCGAGTTCGCGGAAATCTAGGGTCATGCCGACGGTAAAGAAGAACACCCCCAGCAGCAGGCCTTTGAAGGGTTCGATTGTTGCCTCGATCGCCTTGCGGAACTCGGTTTCCGCCAGCAGCAAGCCGGCGACGAAGGCGCCAAGCGCCATGGAAAGCCCGGCCAGGCTGGCAATCACCGCCGTCCCGACGATGACGAACAGCGTGGCGGCGACGAACAGCTCGCTCGTCCCTGTCGAGGCGACCAGCCGGAACAGCGGCCGCAGCAGCAACCGGCCAACCGCAACGATCAGACAGATTGCCAGCACCGCCTGGGCCACCGCCAGCGCGAGGCTGGCACCAATGGCGCCGCCCCTGCTCTCACCCAGGATCGATACGAACAGCAGGATCGGCACCACCGCCAGGTCCTGCGCCAGCAGGATCGCAAAGCTGGTACGGCCGGTGGCGGTAGCAAGGCGCCGCTGATTGGCGAGGATCTCGATGACGATGGCGGTCGAGGAGAGCGACAGGCAGGCGCCGACGATGGCTGCAGCCGCCGGCTTGTAGCCGGCCGCCAGAATGATTGCGCCGAGCACGGCGGTTGACAGCATGACCTGCAGAAAGCCGAGGCCGAACACCAGCCGGCGCATGGTCAAAAGCCGCTCGAAGGACAGCTCCAGGCCGATCACAAACAGCAAAAACACCACGCCCAACTCGGCAATGGCCGAGACATTTTTGGCATCCACCACCGTCAGCCAGTAGAGGATCGGCACCTCGGCGATGAACGAACCAAGCCCGAGCGGTCCCAAAACCGCGCCGGCCGCCAAATAGCCAAGCACCGGGCTCAGTCCGAACCGGCGCACCAGCGGCACCACCACGCCGGCCGTGCCAAGGACGACCAGGGCGTCGCTGTAGGCGCTGAGATTAATGAAGGTAGCGGGCATCCGACCCTTGCCTCTGGGCGTGGCGCTGGCGCCGGCGTAGCCTTGGGTAAGGCGTTGCCTATTGCAAGGGCTATCTCGTGGCGGCTCCGGCGCGAGCGCGTGCCGGCACAGCCATGGTGGTTGCCGGGCTCAGGCCGCCGGGCCGCTCGCGCTAATGGCGGCGGGGATCAATAGGATTTCGGCAAGCCCAGCGCCTTCTCGGCCACGTTGCACAGGATCAGCTCACGACTGACCGGTGCGATGCGTGCGATCAGGCTTTCGCGCAGCAGCCGCTCGACGTGGAACTCCTTGGCATAGCCCATGCCGCCGTGTGTCAGCACCGCGGTTTCGCAGGCCTCGAAACCGGCCTCCCCCGCCAAGTATTTGGCGGCATTGGACTCGATGCCGCAGGCCTCGCCAGCGTCGTAGCGACGGGCGGCCTGGAGCATCATTAGATTGGCCGCGGCCAGTGCCATCCAGCACTTGGCCAGCGGATGCTGGATTGCCTGGTTTTGTCCGATCGGCCGCCCAAACACCACGCGCTCCTTGGCGTAGCGGGCCGCGCGCGTCAGCGCCGCGCGGCCAATGCCGACGGCCTCGGCCGCCACCAGGATGCGCTCCGGGTTGATGCCATGCAGGATGTACTCGAAGCCTCTGCCCTCCTCGCCGATCAGGTCGGCCGCGGGCACCGGCATGCCGTCGAAGAACAGCTGGTTTGAGTCGACGGCCTTACGACCCATCTTGTCGATGACCCGGGCCTCCACGTATTGGCGGTCGAGCCTGGTGTAGAACAGCGAAAGGCCGTGAGTTCGCTGCTTCACCTCCGCCAGCGGCGTTGTGCGTGCCAGCAGCAGCACGCGCTCGGCCACCTGCGCAGTCGAGATCCAGATCTTCTGGCCGTGGATCAGGTAGCCGGCGTTGCTGCGTACCGCGCGCGTGGTGAGCCGCGTCGTGTCGAGGCCGACGTTGGGCTCGGTCACCGCAAAACACGCCTTTTCCTCGCCGCGCACCAGTGGCGGCAGAAACCGTTGCTTTTGTTCCTCGCTGCCAAACACCACCACCGGATTGAGGCCGAAGATATTCATGTGAACGGCGGAGGCGCCGGAGAAGGCGGCCCCCGATTCGGCGATGGCCTGCATCATCACCGCGGCTTCGGTGATGCCGAGCCCGGAGCCACCGTAGGCCTCCGGGATGGCGATGCCGAGCCACCCGGCGTCGGCAAGCGCCCGATGAAAGTCGTGCGGAAAGCCGCCGTCGCGGTCTTTCTCCAGCCAGTAATCATCGCCAAAGCGGGCACAAACCTTCAGGATCGCGTCACGGATTTCCTGCTGCGCCGAGGTGAGGTCCAACGCCGTCATGGTGCCTCCTCGTCGGCCCCGACCACGCCGCTGCGCCGCAGTTCGCCGATTTCCGTGGCCGTGAAACCCCAGTCACCGAGCACGGCGTCGGTGTCGGCCCCGAGCGGCCGCGGCGGCAGGCCAAACTCACAAGCGCTGCGGCTGAAACGCGGCGCCGGCGCCGGCTGCAGCACGTCCTCGCGGCGGCAGAAGGTCGCGCGCGCCTGGTTGTGAGCATGGTGCTCGACCTCGGCCAGCGACAGCACCGGCGCGACGCAGGCGTCGCTGCCGGCAAACACGCGCTCCCACTCGTCGCGGGTGCGGGTGGCGATCACCTCGGTGAAGCGTTGCGCCAGCACCGGCCAGCCCTGCCGGTCGTGCTGACGAGGCAAGGTCGCCGGATCGAGGCCGAGTTTTTCCAGGAATTCGGCGTAGAAGCGCTGCTCGATGGCGCCGACCGACAGCCACTTGTCGTCCTTGGTGCGGTAGACATTGTACCAGGGGGCGCCGCTGTCGAGCACGTTGACGCCGCGCTCATCGCGCCAGGATCCCTGTGCGTAGAGACCGTAAATCGGCGACATCAAATAGGCGGCGCCGTCGACCATGGCGGCGTCGACGATCTGGCCCTGCCCCGACTTCTGCGCCTCGATCAGCGCGCACACCACGCCAAAGGCCAGAAACATGCCGCCACCCCCGAAATCGCCCACCAGGTTGAGCGGCGGCATCGGTGGCTGATCCTTGCGGCCGATGGCGTGCAGCACGCCGGCTAGCGAGATGTAATTGATATCGTGGCCGGCACTTTGCGCCATCGGCCCTTCCTGGCCGAAACCCGTCATGCGACCAAACACCAGCCGCCGATTGAGGGCACACAGCACGTCGGGTCCAAGCCCCAGCCGCTCCATCACCCCTGGGCGGAAACCCTCGATCAGGCCGTCGGCGCTGGCGGCCAGGCGCTTGATAAGCTCCCGTCCCGCATCCCGCTTGACGTCGACGGCCAGCGAGCGGCGGCCGCGGTTGAGGACATTGAACCTGGCCTCGCGGCCGGGTAGCCCAAGGTCGGTCGCCTCGCGCCGATCGACCCGGATCACTTCGGCACCCATGTCGGCAAGCAAGGTTGCCGCGAACGGTGCCGGGCCGATGCCGGCCATCTCGATGATGCGCAAGCCGGTGAGCGGACCCATCGTGGCTACCTTCTGCTTGATCACCGTTGCCAGAGCCAGCAAACGACAACAGGGCGCGGGGCGCGCGGTGAGCGTCGCTGGCGTGGTTCTCTCTTGCCAGAGCCGTCAACGATAAATCATCGCGCGTCAAGGTTTCTAGAGCTCAAATGCCGCCTCGGGCGTGCCGCCTCGGGCGTGCCGCCCGGGGTGGCGCAAAGTGCCGATGTTGCCGCTGTTGGTGAGCTATGCGCCGCGTGCCCCCGATAGATGCCGCCAACCTCAGGGCTCATGGACGTATGGGCCGGTGCTGGCGGCGAGCCCCGCGCCATCCGATCGCTTCAGGGCCCCAGGCCCGGACGGACGCAAGCTGCCGTCTGAATCGCGGCCATGACCGGCACTGCCGTCGACGCGATCCTCGCCAGCGCCTCGAAACGCGCTTCAACGACCATCTCGCCCAAGCCGTCGACCGGAATTTATTTGCATGCGCCTCCGGTCGTGCTCGGCAACCGCCAAGCCAGCCCGCAGCGCCCGCCGCGCTCAAGTATTGACGTCGTAGGCCGCCAGCGCCGCCATGTTGACGACGTCGCTGTCCATGGCATTGAGCGGGCAGATTTGCACCGAATGCGTGAGCCCCACCAGCACCGGGCCGATCAGCGTGGCACCGCCTAATTCCTTCAGCATCTTGGTCGAGATCGACGCCGAGTGGAACGCGGGCATGATCAAGACATTGGCGGTATCGGATAAGCGGCAGAACGGATATTGCCGCAGCGCCTCGCGATTGAGCGCGACATCGGCCGCCATATCGCCATCGTATTCGAACTCGACCTGGCGCTGGTCGAGGATCGCGACCGCTTCGCGGACGCGATCGGAGCGCTCGCCGCGCGGGTGTCCGAAGGTGGAGTAGGCCAACAGCGCCACCCGCGGCTCGATCGCCAGCCGGCGGGCAACCCGCACCGCCTCCTCGGTGATATCGGCCAGCTGGTTGCCATCGGGCATATCGTGCACGCTGACGTCGGCGACCAGCACCACCCGACCGCGAATGAGCGCGATCGATACGCCGATCACGCGCCGCCTCGGTCTCGCATCGAGCACTTTGCGCACGTCCTCGTAGGCCGTGTACCAGTTGCGCGTCACCCCGGTCACCATGCCGTCGGCGTGGCCCAGTGCCACCATGCAGGCGGCAAACACGTTGCGGTCGTTATTGACCAGACGCTGGCAGTCACGCAGCAAGTAGCCCTTGCGCTGCAGGCGGGCGTAGAGGAACTCGGCATACTCCTGCCGGCGCTCGTCGAGGCTGGTGTCGTGCATCTCGATCACGTCGGTGAGGCCAATGCCGGCGAGATTGAACGCTTCGCGGATCGGCGCCCCACGCCCGATCAGGATCGGACGGCCGAGGCCGGCGTTGTGGAAGGAGTTGGCGGCACGCGCGATCTGCGGCTGCTCGCCCTCGGCAAAAACGATGCGCTTGGGACCGGCCCGCACCTGCGCGAAAATGCTGTTGAGCCAGCCGGCAACCGGATCGAGCCGACCCGACAGGCGGCCGACGTAGGCCTCCATGTCGACGATCGGCCGCCGGGCCACGCCGGTATCCATGGCCGCTTTCGCCACCGCTGGCGGTACGTGGGTGATGAGACGCGGGTCGAACGGAGCCGGGATGATGTATTCCGGGCCGTACTTTACCTGCCGGCCGAGAAAGGCCGCGGCCACCTGGTCGGGAACGTCCTCCTGCGCTAGCTCGGCCAGCGCCTTGGCGGCGGCGATTTTCATGGCTTCGTTGATGGTCGAGGCCTGCACGTCGAGGGCGCCACGAAAGATGAACGGGAAGCCCAACACGTTATTGATCTGATTGGGATAGTCCGAGCGTCCGGTGGCCACGATGGCATCGGGCCGCACCTCGATCACCTCTTCCGGCGTAATCTCCGGGTCGGGATTGGCCATGGCGAAAATGATCGGCTTTTGCGCCATCGACTTTACCATCGCCTGGGTCACGGCCCCCGCCGCGGACAGGCCAAAGAACACATCGGCGCCCTCCAAGGCGTCCGCCAAAGTCCGCGCCTTGGTCTTGGCCGCATAGCCCGACTTCCATTGATTCATGCCTTCCTTGCGGCCCTGGTAGATCACGCCTTTGGTGTCGCAGAACACGACGTTGCCGCGCGGCAGGCCCATGGCGGTCAGCAGTTCCAGGCAGGCGATGCCGGCGGCACCGGCGCCGTTGACCACCAACTTGAAGGTTTCGATGCTGCGGTTCGTGAGCTCAAGGGCATTGATCAGCCCGGCGGCGGCGATGATCGCGGTGCCATGCTGATCGTCGTGAAATACCGGGATGTTCAGGAGCTCCTTCAGCTTCTCCTCGATGATGAAGCAGTCGGGGGCCTTGATGTCCTCCAGGTTGATGCCGCCGAAACTCGGCCCCAGGTAGCGAACGCAATTGATGACGGCATCGGCGTCGGCGGTGTCGATCAAGAGATCGATGGCATCGATGTCGGCGAAGCGTTTGAACAGGGCCCCCTTGCCCTCCATCACCGGTTTTGCCGCCTGCGCACCGAGATTGCCGAGGCCCAGAATCGCCGTGCCATTGGAGACCACGGCCACCAGATTGCCCTTATTGGTGTAGTCGTAGGCGAGGTTTGGATCCTGGGCGATCGCCTGCACCGGCACGGCGACGCCCGGTGAATAGGCCAACGACAGATCGCGCTGGGTTGTCAGCGGCTTGGTCGGCGCGATCTCGAGCTTGCCCGGCTTGCCCTGACTATGGAATTGCAGGGCTTCCTGCGCCGTGAAGTGGGCAGCGGCAAACTTTCTCGGCATGAACCACTCCTCAAGATCACCAGCTCTGAACGATAGAGCGCGCTCCCGAGCCGCACAATGGCGCTGAAAGAAACCGGTGCTGGTGTTTTCTCGTTGCCATGAAACGGCTATGCCTTGCCCCTGTTTGTTGGTGGCGGAGCATGGATCGTCTCAAAACACCCAAGGCCGGAGCCAGCACCATCGCAAGCGCCAGCGCCGCGGCGCCGGCGACCGGTGCGGCACCGCTGCCGCCGGCGACGGCAGCCGAGCTCGCAACCGAGCCGGCGGCGACCGCAGTTACGCCCTCGATGGCGCAGTTTCTCGACATCAAGGCCAGCCACCCGGATTGCCTGCTGTTTTACCGCATGGGCGACTTCTACGAGCTGTTTTTCGAGGATGCGGTGGCCGCGGCCGAGGCGCTGGGCATCGTGCTCACCAAACGCGGCAAGCACCTCGGCGGCGATATCCCGATGTGCGGCGTGCCAATCCACCGTGCCGAGGAATACCTGCATCGCTTGATCAAGCAGGGTTTTCGCGTGGCCGTGTGCGAGCAGCTTGAGGACCCGGCGGCGGCACGCCGGCGCGGCTCCAAGGCCGTGGTGCGGCGTGACGTGGTGCGGTTGGTGACGCCCGGCACCCTGACCGAGGATAGTCTCCTCGACGCCAGAACGCGCAACTATCTGACCGCCATCTTTTGTCTGCGCGCGCGCGCCGGGTCGGTGAGCCGGGTGGCGCTGGCCTCGTTCGACATCTCCACCGGCGAGTGCGAGATCGGCGAAGCCGCCGCCGCCGACGCCGCCGGAGAAATTGTGCGCCTGTCGCCGGGAGAGGTGATCGCCAGCGATCAGACCTTGGCCGACGCCGACGTCAGCCAATGGCTCAAAAACGTCGCCGCCGCGCTGACCCCGGTGCCCGCCGCCTCGTTCGACAGCTTGGCGGGGAGCCGGCTTTTGCAAGCGCAGTTGCGGGTTGCCGATCTGTCCGCCTTTGGCGCATTCACGCGCGCTGAACTATCGGCGGCAGGCGCGCTTTTGAAGTACGTCGAGCTGACCCAGCTCGGCCACCGGGTGGCCTTGCGCCCGCCCCGGCGCACGGGTCCCGACGACCGGCTCATCATCGACGCCGCCACCCGCTCCAGCCTTGAGCTTGTGCGCTCGCTGTCGGGGAGCAAGGCCGGCAGTCTGTTGGCCGCCATCGATCGCACCGTGACCGGGCCGGGTGCGCGCGAGCTGGCAAGCCGCCTGGCCGGGCCACTACGCGATTGCGCCGCGATCGGCGCCCGACTTGACGCGGTGGCGTTCTTGCACGAGCGCGATGCGCTCAGGGACGATCTGCGCCGGACCCTCAAGTCGGCGCCCGACATTGCCCGTGCGCTCGCCCGCTTGACCCTGCAGCGCGGCGGTCCGCGCGATCTGGCCACGGTGCGCGATGGCCTCGCTGCCGCGGCCGGCGGCGCCAGCCTGATCGAAGTCGGCGCCGGCGCGGTCGGGCTGCCTGCCAATCTCGCGGCCATCGCCACCGGTCTTGCGGCCGCAGCACCGGGCTTGCGCGAAGCGCTCGGCTCGGCGCTCGCCGATCAGCTGCCGCAGCAGCGCCGCGATGGCGGTTTTGTGCGCCAGGGCTTTCGCCCGGAGCTCGACGCGGCGCGCAGCCTGCGCGAGGACAATCGGCAAACGCTGGCCGAACTGGAAGCCAGATACGTGGCCGAAACCGGCGTCAAATCCCTGCGCATTCGCCACAACAACATTTTGGGGTTTTACCTCGAGGCGCCCGCCGCCGCCGCCAAGCCGCTGCTGAGCGAACCGCTCTCGGCACGCTTCAGGCATCGCCAGACCATGGCCGGCGCGGTGCGCTTTACCACCGAGGAATTGCTCGACACGCAAGCGTTGATCCTGTCCGCGGCCGAGCGCGCGCTGGCGCTCGAGCAGGAGATCTTCGCTGAGCTCGCAACCGCGATTTTCGAGGCGCAGCCGGCGCTAGCCGAGGTCGCCGCGGCGCTGGCCGAGCTCGACTGCGTGGCGAGCCTGGCCGAGCTCGCCGCCGAACAAGGCTACACCCGGCCCCGGCTCGATGATGGGACCACGTTCGACATCAAAGCTGGCCGGCACCCGGTCGTTGAACAGGCGTTGCGGGCGGCAAACGCGGTGAGCTTCATCGGTAACGACTGCGTGCTGGTGCCGGCGGCGGCGCCAGCCGCTGGCTTGGCCGAGCCAGCGGTGGCGCGGCTGTGGCTCGTTACCGGTCCCAACATGGCGGGCAAATCGACGTTCCTGCGCCAGAATGCCCTGATCACGGTGATGGCGCAGATGGGCTCGTTCGTGCCGGCCCAGTCGGCCAGCATCGGCATCGTCGATCGCCTGTTCTCGCGCGTCGGCGCTGCCGACGACCTCGCCCGCGGCCGCTCGACCTTCATGGTCGAGATGGTCGAAACCGCGGCCATTCTCAACCAGGCGACCCGGCGCTCCCTCGTGATCCTCGACGAGATCGGACGCGGCACGGCCACATTCGACGGCCTGTCAATCGCCTGGGCGGTGGTTGAACATTTGACTGAGGTCAACGGCTGCCGGGCGCTGTTTGCCACCCACTATCACGAGTTGACGGCGCTGGCCGGCCGCCTGGGCGAGATCGCCAACGTCACCATGGAGGTCAAGGAATGGAAGGATGAGATCGTGTTTCTGCACAAGGTGAAGCCGGGCGCCGCCGACCGGTCCTACGGCATCCAGGTCGCGACCTTGGCAGGCTTGCCGAAACCCGTGACGGCCCGGGCCGGGGAGGTGCTGCGGCTGCTCGAGAACGGCCAGGTCAAGGGGGGTGCGGCGGCGCTCGAGGAGTTGCCGCTGTTTGCGGCGGCCGCGCCTCTCGTTGCGGTCGCGCCCTCAATTGACGTCCTCGCGCACGCCGTCAAAGCCCTCAATCCGGACGAACTGACCCCCAAATCGGCGCTCGAAGCGCTATATAAGCTCAAGGCATTGGTGGACAATGATCCCGCCTGAGGCCAGCGCTGGACCGCCTTTTTGGATCGCCCAACCGCGATGCACGACAGCTTAACCCCCGCCCCTTACTTCGACGCCCGCGAGCTGGCAGCCGAGCTCGTCGCCGCCCGCGAAACGCATGGCTCGGTGACCGCGGCGCGGCCGGCGATCGTCGAGCGCTTGAAGGGCTTGCTGCGGGTCGGCCGCGCGACCGCGCAACGGCAGCTTGCCAGCGACGGCGACGGGCGCCGGTGTGCCGAGGGCTTGGCCCGGTTGCACGATGGTCTCATCAAGCTGGTGTTCGACTACACCGTCAACCACGTCTATCGCGCCACCAATCCCTCCGATGCCGAGCGCATGGCGATCGTCGCCACCGGCGGTTTCGGTCGGGGACTGTTGGCCCCCAGTTCCGACCTCGATCTGTTGTTCGTGCTGCCCTACAAGCAGACCCCGTGGGGGGAGAGCGTGGTGGAGTACCTGCTCTATATCCTATGGGATTTGGGGTTGAAGGTAGGCCACGCCACCCGCTCGGTCGAACAGTCGCTGAAGCTGTCGAAGAGCGACATGACGATCCGCACCGCGCTGCTCGACGCCCGCTACATCCTCGGTGATCAAACGCTGTTTGCGGCGCTGACCCAGCGCTTCCAGGCAGAGGTCGTCAACGGCAGCGCCCGGGAATTTGTCGAAGCCAAGCTGGCCGAGCGCGATGAGCGCCACCAGCGCGCCGGCGCCTCGCGCTACCGGGTCGAGCCCAACATCAAGGATGGCAAGGGTGGCTTGCGTGACCTTCACACCCTGCATTGGCTCGCCAAATACCTCTACGGCAAGGGCCTGAGCGAGGCCAGCGCCGAAACTTCCGTGTTTTCCGTCGAGGAGTATTCGACCTTCCGGCGCTGCGAGGACTTCCTTTGGACCATCCGCTGCCATCTGCATTTTCTGGCCGGCCGCGCCGAGGAACGCCTGACCTTCGATTTGCAGCCGGTGATGGCCGAGCGGCTCGGCTACGCCGACCGGGCCGGGCTGCGCGCGGTCGAACGCTTCATGAAGCACTACTTTCTGGTCGCCAAGGACGTCGGCGACCTCACCACCATCCTGTGCTCGCTGTTGGAAATGGAGCAGCACAAGGCCTCGCCGGGCTTGGCGCAGCTTTTCAACCCGCTGAGCTGGCGTGCGCGCCGCCGCATCCGCAGCACCAGCGACTTTCGCATCGACAACGGCCGCCTCAATGTGGCCGATCCGGACGTGTTCAAGCGCGACCCCGTCAATTTAATCCGCTTCTTCGCCACCGCGGAGCGCACCGGCGCTTTCTTTCATCCGGCGGCGGTGCGGCTCTTGCGCCAGTCCTTGCGCCTGATCGACGACAAGCTGCGCAACGATCCCGAGGCCAACCGCATTTTTCTGGAGATGCTCTCGTCCGCCGCCAACAACCCCGAGCCGGCGCTGCGGCGCATGAACGAGGCGGGTGTGCTCGGCCGCTTCGTGCCGGAGTTTGGCCGGGTCGTGTCGATGATGCAGTTCAACATGTACCATCACTTCACCGTCGACGAGCACCTGATTCGCACGCTCGGTATCCTGTCCGACATCGAGCGTGGCAGCGCCCGCGAGCCGCACCCGCTGTCGACCAACATCATCAAGACCGTGCAGTACCGGCGGGCGCTGTATGTGGCCGCGTTCCTGCACGATATCGCCAAGGGCCGCGATGAGGACCACTCGATCGCGGGTGCGCGCATTGCCCGGCAGTTGTGCCCGCGCCTCGGCATGACCGGCGCCGAGACCGAGACCGTCGCCTGGCTGGTCGAGCAGCACCTGACCATGAGCGCATTTGCCTTCAGCCGAGATATCGGCGATGCCAAGACCATTCGCGACTTCGCCGACATCGTGCAAAGTCCCGAGCGGCTGAAGCTGCTGTTGCTGTTGACCGTTGCCGACATCCGCGCGGTGGGACCGTCGGTGTGGAATGGCTGGAAGGGACAGCTGCTGCGCGCGCTCTACTACGAGACCGAGCCGGTGGTGGCGGGCGGGCACACGCAACTGGCATCGCGCGATCGCATTGCCGCGGCGCAGGCGGCATTTCGCACCGCCACCGTCGACTGGCCGAAGGCGGACGCCGATCGCTTCCTCGAACGCCACTACGCCGACTACTGGCTCAAGACCGATGCCCGCAAGGTATTGGAGCATGCCGGCCTGGTGCAGCGGACCGAGGCGGCGGGCGAAAAATTCGGCAGCAGCGTCACCACCGATGCTTTCACGGCCATCACCGAGCTTTCGCTGTTTGCTCCCAACCATCCGCGGCTGTTGGCGCTATTCGCCGGCGCCTGCGCCGCCACCGGCGCCAATATCTCCGGCGCCCATATATCGACGACGCGCGATGGCTTTGCGCTCGACACCTTTTTGTTGGCGCGCGAGTTCGATCAGGACGAGGACGAACTGCGCCGCGCGCGGCGCATCGCCGAGACCATCGAGAAAGTGCTCAAGGGCGAGCTGCGGCTGCCGGCGCTGATGGCCAAGCGCCGCGAACGCCGCGGCAGGATCGGCGCCTTCCAGGTGGCGCCCGAGGTCCTGATCGACAACGCCATCTCGCAGCAATTCACGGTGATCGAGGTCGCCGGGCTGGATCGGCCGGGGCTGTTGTACGAGCTCACCAATAGTCTGTCGGACCTCAACCTCGACATCACGTCGGCGCACATCACCACCTTTGGCGAGAAGGCGGTCGACGTGTTCTACGTCACCGACCTCACCAACAAGAAAATCACAAATCCGCAGCGGCAAAAGGCGATCCGGCAGCGCTTGCTCGAGGTGCTGGGCGAAACGCCGCCCACCGCGACCTTGCTGTCGCAACCGGGCTAGGCTGGGCGCGGGCGGGTAGGTCGCAAGCCTTGATGTCGGCATATTCTCCCGTCACCTGACGCCAGATGTCCTCACTTCGCATCGTGCTCGCCACGTTTGTGCTCGCCTTCCTGGCGCCGGTGGCCCTGCATGCGCTGTGGTGGCTGTCGCACGATGATGCGGTGGCCTGGCACGAGGCCGATTGGTCGAGCGCCCGCCTGCTGCCGGCGGCGCTGAGCCATCCCGAGCCGCTGATCAACGTCTATGCGGCGCGCGCCGGGCGCTGGAAGGGGATCTTTGCGCATCACTGCTGGATCGTGATCAAGGAGCGCGGCGCCGCCAACTACACGCGCTATGACAAGGTGGCCTGGGGTCAGCCGGTCAAGGTCAATGCTTGGGCACCCGACGCGCGCTGGTATGGACACCAGCCGGTGCTGGTCGGTGCCGTCGAAGGCGCGGCGGCGGAGGCCCTGATCGCCAAGGTTCGCGCCGCCGTCGCCGCCTACCCGCACAACGTCCCCGGCGGCTATCGTGTCTGGCCCGGGCCCAATTCCAACTCGTTTGCCGCCTACCTCGTCGCCGCCATTCCCGAGGCCAGGATCGCGCTGCCGCCAACGGCGATTGGCAAGGACTTCCACGGCGGCATCGCCGTCGTGGCGCTGTCGCCGAGCCGCACCGGCATCGAACTGTCGCTCGCCGGCCTGGTCGGCATCACCTTGGGCTGGGTCGAGGGCGTCGAGCTCAATGTGCTGGGGCTGGTGCTCGGCCTCGATCTTCGCCGGCCGGCCCTCAAGATCCCGGGCTTCGGCCGCATCGGCAGCGGCCCGGTGCTCGACTAGGCGCAAGATCGGAGGGCTCGTCTTGCTCTTACTGCCCGGCTCCGTTACGCCTCGGGTGCCATGACACTCTACCGCGCCTTTGCCACGGTCGGCGGGCTGACGATGGTCAGCCGCGTGTTCGGCTTCGTGCGCGACATCCTGCTGGCGGCGACCTTGGGCTCGAGCTGGGTGGCGGATGCGTTTTTCGTCGCCTTTCGCTTCCCCAACCTGTTCCGCCGCCTGTTCGGCGAGGGCGCCTTCAACTCGGCGTTCGTGCCGCTGTTTGCCAAACGGCTCGAGGGCGAAGGCAAGGAGGCGGCGCGGCGGTTTGCCGAGGAGGCCATGGCCGGCCTCACCTGCGTGCTGCTGGTGCTGATCGTGGCGGCCGAGCTGTCAATGCCGGTGCTGATGTGGGGGCTGGCGCCGGGTTTTGCGGCCGACCCCGCCAAGTACGATCTCGCCGTCCTGCTGACGCGTATCACCATGCCCTATCTGTTGTGCATGTCGGTGGTGGCGCTGCTGTCGGGCGTGCTCAACTCGCTGGGCAAGTTCATTGAGGCGGCGTCGGTCTCGATCGTGCTCAACGTCACCATGATGGTGGCGACAGTAATTGCACTGGGCAGCGGCCTGCGCAACGAACCCATGGCCGGTATCATTCAGGCCTGGGGCGTATTCGCCGCCGGCCTCTTGCAGCTATGGCTGCTGGTCGATGGCATGCGCCGCAACGCCATCGGTCTCAGGTTGCGCTGGCCGCGTTTGACCCCCGGCGTGCGGCGGCTGGTCCGGCTCGGCATTCCCGGCGTGATTGCCGGCGGCGTCACCCAGCTCAACATCATGATCGGCACCATTGTCGCCTCGCTGCAGGACGGTGCGGTGTCACACCTCTACTATGCGGATCGGGTGTATGAGCTGCCGCTCGCCATCGTCGGCATCGCCATTGGCGTGGTGCTGCTGCCGGACGTGTCGCGCCACCTGCGCCAGGGCAATGACCTTGCCGTCATGGACAGCCAGAACCGCTCGGTTGAATTCGCCATGCTGTTGACCTTGCCGGCGGCCGCAGCCCTCGCCGTGGCGCCAACGCCGATCGTGCAGGGGCTATTCGAGCGTGGCGCCTTTACCGCCGCCGATACCCCCGCAACCGCCTATGCGCTGGCGATCTTCGCACTGGGCCTGCCGGCGTTCGTGCTGATCAAGGTGTTCTCGCCGGCCTACTTCGCCCGCGAGGACACGGCAACGCCCATGCGCTACGCCACGCTCAGTCTGACGCTCAACACCTTGGGCTCGATCGGGCTGTTCCTGGCGTTTCGAGCCGCCGGCCTGATGCCCCACCTCGGGATCGCGGTCGCCACCAGCCTCGGCGGCTGGCTCAATGCCTGGCTGCTCTACCGGACGCTGCTGGCGCGGGGGCAATTCGTGAGCGATGCGCGGCTACGCCGGGCGCTGCCGCGCATCCTGCTTGCGACCGTGGCCATGAGCATCGTGGTCTGGCTGGTTGCCGCGGCGCTGGCGCCCGCCTTCGGCCGCAGCGCGGCGGCGCTTGAGCGCGTGTCGGCGCTCACCGTGCTGATCGCCGCCGGTGGTTTCGCCTACGGCTTGGCGGTGATGGCCTGTGGCGCGCTCAGCCTGCGCCAACTGTCAAACCTTCTCAGGCGCACGCCGCCGGCGGCGGAGGGATCGTGACCGGCGCTCTGCTGGCCGGCACGGCCGTGCCGGTGCCGAGCCGTTCTTGCCTTCGCCGCCGCGGCACGTCATAACGCGCCGCGTTAGGGCAAAGGATACGGCATGGCGTTTACCCCGCGCGTCTTTTCGGGCATGCAGCCGACCGGCAACCTGCATCTCGGCAACTACCTGGGCGCGCTCACGCGCTGGGTGGAGATGCAGAAGACGCACGACTGCCTCTATTGCATCGTCGACATGCACGCCATCACCTTGTGGCAGGATCCCGCCGAGCTCAAGGGCGCGATCCGTGCGGTGACCGCCGCCTATTTGGCCGCCGGTCTCGATCCCGGCCGCAGCATCATCTTCAACCAAAGCCAGGTTGCCGAGCATGCCGAGCTTGCCTGGGTGTTCAGTTGCGTGGCCCGGCTCGGCTGGCTCAATCGCATGACCCAGTTCAAGGAGAAGGCCGGCAAGGACCGCGAGCAGGCCTCGGTCGGGCTCTATGCCTATCCCGTGCTGATGGCCGCCGATATCCTTTTGTACAAGGCGACCCACGTGCCGGTCGGCGACGATCAGAAGCAGCACCTCGAACTGACGCGCGACATCGCCCAGAAGTTCAACAACGACTATGCCGATGCCATCCGCGCCGCCGGCCATGCCGAGGCCGGTTTTTTTCCGCTGTGCGAGCCGGTGATCTTGGGGCCGGCGACCCGGGTGATGAGCCTGCGCGACGGCACCAAGAAGATGTCCAAGTCTGATCCCTCGGAGCTGTCGCGTATCAACATGACCGACGACGCCGACAGCATCGCGCGCAAGATCCAGAAGGCCAAGACCGATGCCGAGCCGCTGCCCAGTGAGACCGCCGGGCTCGAACGGCGCCCGGAGGCCGACAATCTGGTCGGCATCTTTGCCGCGCTCGCCAATACCAGCAAAGCCGAGGTGCTGAAGGAGTTCGGCGGCGCGCAGTTTTCCAAGTTCAAGACCGCGCTCGCCGAGCTGGCGGTGGCGCGCGTCGGCCCGGTTAATGCCGAGATGTCCCGGCTGCTGGCCGACCCCGCCGAGATCGATCGCGTGCTCGCCGATGGCGGCAGGCGGGCGCGGGTGCTGGCGGCGCCGGTCATGCGCCAGGTCAAGGAGATCGTGGGTTTCCTGCAGCCCTGACCGGCTCAGCCTGGCCGGCACCGGTCAGCTCAGCCGCAACCTTGGGCATTCGAACCGCTATTGTTGGCGACGGCAAGCCATGGCAGCATGAGGCATGGCCAAGAAGCGCAGAGTGTTCGAGCAGGGCCACCGCCGCAAGCTGATGGTGGTCGTCGACGAAACCCCGGAAGTCGAGGGTGCCCTGTTCTATGCTGCCTGCCGCGCCTCCCACACCGGCGCGCAGGTGCTGCTGCTTTATGTCATCGAGCCCGACACCCAGGTCTGGGATGCGGTGCGGCAGGCGCAACTGGAGGAGCAGACCACCAAGGCCAAGGCCCTGTTTCGCCTGTTCCGCCGCAAGCTCAGCAATGATGGTCTCGACATGGTGTCGATCGAGGAGGTGATCCGCGAGGGCAAGAAGGTCGATGCCATCATGCAGCAGATCGACGAGGACGAGGACATCGCCATTCTGGTGCTCGGCGCCTCCAAGGAGGCGACCGGACCCGGGCCGCTGGTCGCCTCGCTGGGCGCTGGCTCCGCCGCCGGCAAGTTCCCGATTCCGATCACCGTCGTTCCGGGCGAGCTGGCGATTGCCGACATTCAGGCGCTGGCCTAAATCTCGCCGCCAATCCACGGGGGGGCCGCCTGGCATTTTGACGCTGTGGCCCCCATCTACTAGAATGATTCCAAAGAGCAGCGGTTGAGGCCACCCTCCATGTTCATTCAAACCGAACCCACCCCCAACCCAGCGACCCTCAAGTTCATCCCGGGTCGGCCGGTATTGGGCGACGGCAGCGTCGACTACCGTGACAAGGGAGAGGCTGCCGGCTCGCCGCTGGCCGTGCGCCTGTTTGAGGTCGGCGGCGTCACCGGGGTGTTCCTCGGGTCGGATTTCATTTCAGTCACCAAGGCCGAAAGCGAGGAATGGCAGCACCTCAAGCCGGCCTTGCTCGGCGCGATCATGGACCACTACCTGTCCGGCGCGCCGGCGCTGGCCGGCAGCCGCGCCGGCGATGCGGCCGATGAGGACTATGATCCGGAGGACGAAGACACCGTAAAGACCATCAAAGAGCTGCTCGACACGCGCGTGCGGCCGGCGGTTGCCAACGATGGTGGCGACATCGTCTTCCATGGCTACAAGAATGGGGTCGTGTTTTTACACATGCGCGGCGCCTGCGCCGGCTGCCCGAGTTCGACGGCGACCTTGAGGCACGGCATCGAAAACCTGCTGCGCCACTTCTGTCCGGACGTGCAGGAGGTCCGGCCGGTGTAGCGGTGCGGGCAACCGATTAGGATCAGGTGGCCCCGCTCGTGGAGGAGCGGGGTTTTTGTTAGGGGCTCAAGCATTGGGGAGAAAGCGATGGCGCAGCGATTGGACGATGGCGCGCTGAGACAACTATTTCTCGAGGCACGCACGCACCGCGCCTGGCTGCCGATCGAGGTTCCCGACGCGCTGTTGCGCGACTTGGTCGAGTTGATGAAGTGGGGGCCGACCGCCTCCAACACTTTGCCGGCGCGCATCATCTTCGTGCGCTCGGCGGCCGCCAAGGCTCGGCTGCGGCCGCACTTGAGCGAGGGCAATCGCGAGCGCACCATGGCGGCACCGGCCTGCGCCATTCTCGGCTACGACGCGAAATTCTACGACCACCCGCCCAAGGGGCAGGAGCCGATGCCGGGCTTTCGTCAGGATGCCAGCGGTGCCGACACGGTGGCGATGCGTAACAGCTCGCTGCAGGGCGGCTACTTCGTGCTCGCCGCCCGCGCGCTGGGCCTGGACGCGGGGCCGATGTCGGGTTTTGACAATGCCGGGGTCGACCAGGAGTTTTTTGCCGGCACCGACGTCAAATCGAATTTCCTGTGCAATCTGGGCTACGGCGATCCGCCGCGGCTCAGACCGCGCGGGCCGCGGTTTGCCTTCGAGGAGATGGCGAGCATCATCTAGGCTCG
>DATFXD010000245.1:0-17974 GCA_035258605.1 Hyphomicrobiaceae bacterium
GCCTTCACCTCGTTTACGGGTGGGACGTTGACCGGCGTCGAGACGGCGACGGCCGACCTCGGCCTTGGCACCGACTCGCTCACCTACACCACGACCGCGAACCTGACCGTGAACCTGGCAACCGGCTCGGCGTCGGGCTTCACCTCGATCGCGGGCATCGAGAGCGTAACCGGTGGTTCCGGCAATGATGCCCTCACCGGTAGCCTTGGCAATGACTCCCTCACCGGTGGCGTTGGCAACGATACCTTGAATGGCAACGGCGGTACCGACACACTGGTCGGCGGTGCCGGCGACGACACCTACGTCACCGACGGCGGCGACACCTTGACGGAAGCCGCCGGTGCCGGAACCGACACGGTGTTGAGCTCGGCGGTGGCCTTCACGCTCGCCACCAACTTCGAGAACCTGACGTTGACCGGCACCGGCGACATCAGCGGCACCGGCAACGCCGCCGCCAACGTCATCATCGGCAACGTCGGCGCCAACACGCTCTCCGGTGGGGCCGGGGCGGACAACCTATCCGGCGGCGACGGCAATGACGTCCTCATCGGCGGTACCGGCAATGACAATCTGACGGGTGGCGCAGGTCTGGATACCTTCGTGTTTACTGCCTTGAACGAGTCGGGAGTGGGCGTCGGCAACAACGACGTCATCACGGACTTCCAAGGTGATGGTTTAGCCGTCGGCGACATCATCGACCTGTCCTCGATCGACGCCAACGCCGGGGTGGCCGGCAATCAGGCCTTCCAGTTCATCGGCACGGCGGCCTTCTCCGCTGCCGGCCAGCTCCACATCGTGCAATTGGGAGGTGAGACCTTCCTGCAAGCCAACACCAACGCCAATACTGGTACGATCGAGTTCGAGCTGCGCCTGACGGGCCTCCACAACCTCACGGCCAACGACTTCGTGCTCTGACGCTGATCGCGGGGGCGGCGTCGGCCGCCCCACCGCATGTCGCAAGGCCGCCGGCCCTCCCCTTGTGCGGGAGGGCCGGTTGTTTTTTTGGAGGTCCCGCCGCCGATCCAAACAGCGCCAAGTTGCTGGGTCTCCGCCCACCGCGTGCCGTTGCCGCGCGGTCGCAGGCGCCCGCCCGTCTTGCCCGGAATATGTGTACCTTTGGGCAAGACATCTTGGACCTAGGGACGCTTTTAGAATCTCTTACGTTGGCCTAACCTGCCAGTATGATTGCCGCCACCCTTGCCCGCTGGTGCCAAATTGGCGTCCGGGAGTCCGTGTCGCAATGGGCCCGGATTCCGCTGCCGCACCAGCTTGCCGGCATCGCCTCGGCGCTGTTGCTCAGCGCCATGGCGCTGATCGCCACTTCGGTCAGCGGCAACATTTCCGATGCGCTCGTCAATCGCTACGCCGTCGAGGTCGCGCTCTTCACCGACAGCTTCGTGGCTCCCCGGGTGCAGGAGCTGGCCGCCCAAGCGACGTTGTCGGAGGGCAAGAAAAAGGAATTGGACGGCTTGTTCTCGCCGGTGGTGATGGGCCGGCCGATCCTGAGCTTCCGCATCTGGGTCGACGATCAGATCATCTACAGCAACAGCCGCGAGATGATCGGTCGCCACTTTCCTGCCTCGCCGGCCCGCAGTCGGGCCTGGGACGGCGGCGTGTCGCCGGAATTGGACCGGCTCGACGGCGACGATGAGGTGCAGATCCGCGCCCTTGGCGTGCACGTGCTCGAGGTCTATGCACCGCTGCGCCAGGCCGGCACCGGCCGCATCATTGCGCTGGTCGAGACCTACGAGGTGGCGACCAACCTCTATTTGGAGGTACGCGCGGCGCAGGCGCTGATCTGGCTCACCTTCTCTGGCAGCGCGGCACTGTTCATCTCCTTATTGTTCGTGCTCGCCGGCAAGGGCGCGCGTGAGGTCTCGCGCGCCGACCGGGAGAAGAAGGAGTTTCGCTTGCGGGTGGGCGGCGCCAACCGGCGCATCTCCGACATGAACGAACTCTATATGCGCCGCGTCGGCACCGAGCTGTTTCGCGGCCCGGTGCAGCTCGTGGGTGTGGCGCTGTTGAAGCTCGACTCGCTGCGCGCGCTGGTGGCCGAGGTCGATGCCTCGCTCAAGGCGAGGAGCGAGGACATCGACGCCATCAAGGGCGCCCTCGACGAGGCCCTGACCGAGATCAGGACCCTGTCGGAAAGCCTGCTTCCCTCCAAGCTGCCGCAGCTGTCGCTGGCGCAAACCATCCGCGCCGCCGTGCGCCGGCACGAGCGTCAGACCGGCGCCGCGGTGACCTGCGAAATAGCCGAGCTGCCGCACCAGGTGCCGTTTTCCGTCAAAACCTGCCTCTATCGGTTCGTGCGCGAGGCGCTCGACAAGGACCGCCGGCACACCGATGCTCAGGTCGTGCGCATTGCCTGCCGCGGCGATCTGCTTAAGGTCGAGGTCGAGCGGACCGCCGCCGCCGGATCGCTCAGCGCGCCCCGCGATCAAGCGTGGTTGCGCACCTTTCAAGACCGGGTGGAGGCGATCGGCGGTGAGCTCCTGATCCGGGCCCGGCCCAACACCATTTCCTACACGGCACAATTCAAAATCGACGAGCTGGAGGCCCTCCTTGGCTGACCGAATCCGCGTGGCCCTACTGGACAACCACCCCCTGTTCCGGCGCGGCATCCACGATGCCCTGGCCGGCACCAAACTCAGTATCGTGGCCGAAGGCGAGGCTACCGAGGATGCCTTCCAGGCCGCGCTCAAGAAGAAGCCCGAGATCGTGCTGATGGACATCGACGGCGAGGGCGACGGCATTAGGCTGGCCGAGCGCATCCTCGTCAATCTGACCAGCGCCAAGGTGGTGATTCTCACCGCCTCCAGTGACGAGGAGGACATCGCGGAAGCGCTGCGCATCGGCGTCCATGGCTATATCCTGAAAGGGGTCGGCGCCGTCGAGCTGGTCACCGCGCTCGAGGGCATCTATGACGGTCAGCCTTACATCACGCCGGCGCTGGCGACTCGGCTGTTGCTGCGCGACAAGGGCCAGTCGCTGCGGCCAAGCAAGGACAAGGAGCTGGTGTTCACCTCGCGCGACAAGCAGGTGCTGGGACACCTGGCCGAGGGCCTCACCAATGAGGAGATCGCCGATCGCCTCGGCCTCAACACCCGCACCATCAAGCATTATCTGACCGGCGTGTTTCGCAAAATGCGGGTGCGCAATCGTGTCGAGGCCGTGGTACGCGCCAAGGCCATGGGCATTTGCAACTGAGCTGCGACTGGCGTGACCCGTCCCGCGCCCGCGCGTTCCCTCGCCATGCGCCATCCGCCGTGCTGGTGGGTGAGCCGCCGTTCTTGACCCTCGCCGCGCTCGGCTGCAACCTGTCATCGGGGCTGCCTCGCCCACCCAACAAACGGCGCCAAAACCCGGAGGAAAACGGTCCATGATCGGGAAGTTCAAGTTAGCTGTGCTGATCGCGGCGCTGATGCCGGTGGCACTCGGTGCCGCCCAGGCGCAGGAGACGCTCAAAATCGGCGGCATCGGTCCCCTGTCCGGCGGCGGCACGGCATGGGGGCTCGCGGCCCAGCGCGGCATGGAGATTGCCATCGAGGAGATCAATCGCGGCGGCGGCGTCAAGGCCGAGGGCAAGACCTGGAAGCTCGAGCTCGTGATGTACGACGACCAGTACACCGGTGCCGGCGGCAAAGCCGCGGCCGAGCGGCTCGTCAATCAGGACAAGGTCAAGTTCATCATCGGGCCGGTTGGCTCGCCGCCCGCGCTCGGCGTCATCAGCGTTACCAACCCGGCCAAGGTGATCGCACTGACCAACGGCTATGCGCCGCAGATCCTGAAGAACGACACCAAGGACCCCTATAACTTCCGCATCTATCCAACCAACATCGAGTTCGGGCCGCCGCTCATCAAATGGCTGAAGGACAACGCCCCCGAGGTTAAAAAGGTGGCGATGCTGGCGCCCAACGATGCCGTCGGCCAGTCGGTTGCCGGCGCCCTTGCCGAGGACTACCGCAAGCAGGGCTTCGAGGTCACGATTGAGCTGTTTGAGCGCGGCATCAAGGAGTTCACGCCGCTGATCCTGCGCATGATGGCCCAGAAGGTCGATGCCTTCGAGTTCGACGGCAACTCCCCCGGCGACGCCGGCCTGATGCTAAAGCAGATCCGCCAGGCCGGCTTTAAGGGCAAGGTCATTCAGATCGGGGGGCCTGGATCCGACGAAATCATCGAGATCGCCGGCGCCGCGGCGGAGGGTTTCCTTTCCTATGGCGTGTTCGACTGGGATACGCCGGCCGGCAAGAAGCTGCGCCCGATCTACGAACAAAAGTACGGCAAGGGCATCATCAACCAGTTCATGCCGGCCTTCTATCACACGGTGTTTTTGCTGGTCGATGCCATCAAACGCGCCGATTCCACCGACACCGACAAAGTGCGCAGTGCGCTTGATGCCATGGACGGCTTCGATGCCGGCATTTACGGCCCGGTGCGATGGACCGGCAAGGACAGCTACGGCGTCAATCGCCAGCTGATGTTCACCTATTACCTGGCCGAAGTGAAAGACGGCAAACTGGTGACCAAAGCCAAGTTCGTGCCATAACCCTGATCCGCCTGTGCTCGGGCGCCGCAGTGCAGGCGCGGTAAGGAAGGCCCCCTTGTTCAACGCCACCATCCTCGGTCAGGTGTTCGTCAACGCTGTCGGCCTGAGCGCGATCTACATTCTGGTGGCGCTGGGTTTCACCTTGCTGTTCGGCATCATGCGGGTGGTCAACTTCGCGCATGGCGAATTTGCCATGCTCGGTGCCTTCGCCCTGTTTCATTTGATCAAGGACTGGCATTGGCCGTGGCTGTTGGCACTGCCGGTGGGCGTGACCGCCGTCGCGCTCGCCTCCTTGCTGCTCGAATGGCTGGTGTTCCGCTGGTTCTACCAGCGCATGTTCGAGAGCATGATCGGCCTGCTCGGCCTCAATATGATGATGATGTTCGGTGCCGTCCTGCTGTGGGACGTGCACGAGCGCAACATTCCCGCGATCTCGAACGAGGTGTTGATGCTGGGCGACATTATCGTGCCCGTCGACCGCCTGATCGTGGTGGCGATCGCGGTGGTGGCGCTGGCGCTGTTTTATGCCTTCATCCGTGGCACGCGCGCCGGGCTTGCGATGCGGGCGGCGGCGCAGGACCTCGAGATCGCCGAAACCCAGGGCGTCGATACGCGCCGCATCTACAAAATCGCCTTCTTCGTGGCGATCTTGCTGGCGGCGTTGGCCGGTGCGCTGTGGGGGCAAATCTACGCGGTGTCGCCGCTGCTGGGCGAACGCCCGCTGCTGATGGCCTTCATCGTCGTCATCCTGGGCGGCATGGGATCGATCCCGGGAGCGGCGCTGGGTGGGCTGCTGCTCGGCTTCACCGAGAGTTTCGTTGGTACGTTCTACGGTGCCGCCGCCTCCGCCTTCCTGACGTTCGGCGTGGTGATCGGGCTATTGATCGTACGACCGTGGGGTATCCTCGGCACTCCGGAAGCCTAACGCCATGACCCCGCAACCTCGTCAGCGCCTGCTGTGGATCGTGGCGGCCGTGTTCCTGATCGGCTGGCCCTGGCTGACGGAGGACAAATTCCTGCACCACGTCGGCGTGCTGATCGTCATCACCTCGATCGCCGCCGCCTCGCTGCACCTCATCATCCGCACCGGGCACGTCAGCCTGTGCCACACGGCCTTCATGGGCTTCGGCGCCTACGGCTCGACCATCAGCGTCATGCAATTTGCCATGCCGTGGCCGGTCGGTCTGCTGGTCGGCATGGGGCTTGCCGCCGGCGTTGCCGCCCTGATCGGGCCGATCGTGCTGCGCCTGACCGGCAAGTACTTCGTGCTCATCACCTTCCTGTTGGGTGAGGTCGTGCGCATGGCGATCGTTGAGAATGCGGCCATTACCGGCGGCTCGAATGGCATTTTCAACATTCCGCCGCCTTTTCCGTTCCTCACCAACAATCGCGCCTACTACTATTTCGCTCTCGCCTTCGCCGTGCTGGGCGTCGGCTTCTGCGCCCGGCTGCTGACCAGCGAGTTCGGCCGGGCGATGGATGCGGTACGCGAGGCCGAGCGGCTGGCGGAATGCTCCGGCGTGCCGGTGATCCGGCTGAAGGTGACGGTGTTCATCCTTGCCTGTGCCCTTGCCGGCATGGCCGGATCACTGCAAGCCCACTACATCCGCTTCGTCGGCCCGGAAGCCTACTCGGGGTTCCAGTCGCTGAACCTGGTGGTGATGAACGTCATCGGCGGCATGTCGAGCCTGTGGGGGGCGATGCTGGGCACGGTGTTCATGGTGACCTTGCCGGAGCTGTTGCGCGGCTACGTCAACCTGCAGCAAATCATGTTCGGCGCCATCCTGTTCGCCACCATGGCCTTCCTGCCGGGTGGCCTGATCGAGGCCGGCCGGCGCGTGGCGGCGTTTTTGCGCAGCCGCTGGCCGAGCACCGCCTCATGAGCGAGCTGCTCGCGGTCCACAAGTTGTGCAAGCGCTTCGGCGGACTCGAGGCCGTGTCGAACCTGAGCTTCAAGGTCGCCGAGGGCGAAATTCTGGGTATCATCGGGCCCAACGGCGCCGGCAAGACCACGGCCGTCAACCTCGTTTGCGGCGTCATTGCGCCGAGCAGCGGCCGCATCCAATTGGCTGGTCGCGACGCAACCGGGCTGGCGCCGCATGTCCTGGTCGCGCGCGGCCTGGTACGCACCTTCCAGGCAACCACGGTCTACGCCAATCGCAGCGTGCGCGAGAACCTGCTGCGCGGGGCCTATCGGGAAATCTACCCGGGCTTCCTCGCCAGCCTGGTCGGGGGCAACAAGGCCCGCGAGCGACGGGCCCGCGCCCACCAGCACGTCGAGGAGGTCATGCAATGGCTCGATCTGAAGCGGGTCGAAACGCAGATCGCGAGCAACCTGCCCTACGGCTTCCAAAAGGTGCTGGGCATGGGCATCGGGCTGGCGGCGCGGCCGCGCCTGATCATGCTCGATGAACCGGCGGCGGGGCTTTCGGCCGAGGAGACGGACCACGTGCGCGACACCATCCGGCTGGTGCGGGAGCGCGGCATCTCGGTGGTCACCATCGACCACAACATGCGCTTTATCAGCGACCTGTGCGACCGCGTCCTGGTCATGGCGCAGGGGCGCGAACTGGCGCAAGGCAGCCCCCGCGAGGTGTTGCGCCAGCCGGCAGTGATCGAGGCTTATCTCGGCAAGCGCTATGTCCAAGCTGCTGATTGAGGATCTCAAGGTCACCTATGGGCCGATCGTCGGCACCGACGGCGTGAACTTGCGGCTGGAACCGGGGGAAACCTTGGCGTTGATCGGCGCCAACGGCGCCGGCAAGTCAAGCACGCTCAAAGCCATCATGGGCATGGCGCACTACCCGCGCGGTCGCATCGTTCTCGATGGCACCGAGCTCAAAGACTTAAAGCCCTCGCTGGTGGTCCGCCGCGGGGTCGGCTACTCGCCCGAAGGCCGCCGCGTGTTTCCGCAGCTCTCGGTGTTGGACAATCTCAGGGTCGGTGGTATTTCGCGGCCGCTGACCGAGGTCGCCCGGCGCATCGAGCAGATCTACAGTTATTTCCCCCGCCTGGGCGAGCGCGCCCATCAGCGCGCCGGCAGCCTCAGCGGCGGCGAGCAGCAGATGCTGGCGATCGGCCGCGCGCTGATGTCAAAGCCGAGCTTGCTGATGCTCGATGAGCCCTCACTCGGACTGGCCCCGGTCCTGGTCGAGCGCATCGGCGAAATACTGGCCGAGATTCGCCGGGCCGAGGACCTCACCGTGCTGCTGGCCGAGCAAAATGCCACCTGGGCCCTGTCGTTGGCCGATCGCGGGGTGATTTTGGACCTTGGCCGCATTCGCATGGCCGGCAGTGCGGCCGAGCTTCTCAACAATGCCGAGGTGCGCAAGGCCTACCTCGGCATCTAGCAGCCGACGTGCCGCGCCCAACCCGATGCGGGCGATAAGCAGCCGGCGATCAGTCGCCGGGCAAGGCGTGCGCCTCGGCAAAATAGAGATCCTTCCAACTTTCCGGCTTGATCTTGAGGGCGCCGATATGGTGCATGAAGTCCGCCAACCGATAGGTCTTCTTCGGCACCTTGGTGAAGTCGAAGCCCGGGGCCTCGATGATTGCCACCACGTCGTCCTCGGTGAGCTTCTTTTCCTTGGTCATCTCCATGTAAAGCTTGGCGGCGCGGCGCTTGTCGGCGTTGGTCCAGGTGATCGCCTCATCGAGGGCGGCCACCACCGCAGCATAGACGCTGGGATTGGCGGTTCGGAACTTCTCGGTGGTGACAAACACCAGATTGCTCACCTCTCCGCCCATGATTTGATAGGCGCTCGTCACCGTTCTGAGCCCCGCCTTCATTTCCGCCTCGTGGAAGGGGGAGGTGGCAAAATGCGCCGTGATCTCGCTCATCGGGTTGAGCACCGCGGCGATCGCATCGGGATGCGCCAGGCCAACCGTTAAGTGGTCGAGCCTGCCGTGCTGGCCTGGGCCCCACTGCTGTTCGGCAGCGATCTGCAGCAACAGCGCTTGCGTCGACACCTTGACCGACGGCAACGCGATACGGTCCTGATCGGTAAAATCGCCAATCGATCGGACGTTGGGATTGCGGGTGTTGAGGTAAATCTCGGTGTTGGTGATGGCCGAGACGGCCTTGACCCCGACACCGCCACGGGTGCGGTCCCACATCAGCGCCAGCGACGGCACACCCTGGGCGGAAAAATGCAGATTGCCGGACAGAATGGCATCGACCATCACCGATGGCCCGGCAAGCTTGGCCCAGCTCACCTTGAGGTCGCCAATACCGCGTGCCTGGGCCTGTTTTTCAATGAGTTGCATCCGCTCCATCGCCATCAGCGGGATGAAGATGGCCCCGAACTGCTGCGCCAGCGCGATCTCCTTGACCTCCGCTGCCGCCGCGGGATTGAGGAGCCCGGCCCCGATCACGGCGCACCCGACCAGTGCTGACCACCTGCGCACTTGCATCGCTCATCTCCTCGCCTTGCGTCCGCCAGCTTGACCCGCTCGGGCGCTCGGCCCGCAACCACGTAAATGCGTGGCACGGGTCGGCTGCCATGGCGCTGCCGCCAGCGGCCAACCGCCCGCCCGCGACTGCGACAGGGCACGGGATCTTGCGCATCCTTGCTCATGCGCCGTCGCATTCTCCCCGAGGCTAGCCTGCCGCTTTCGGGGCAAGCAAGAGCATGATGGCAGCCGGCACCCTTTCGTCTGGTCGCGACTTGGTGCAAGGTTGGGGGCCAGAGGCGGCAAGGGGAGCGGCGCCATGGACCAAGAGACCAGCAGCGATGACCTCAACCGGATCGCCACCGCGGCCGGCCTGCCACGGCTCAGCGATCGGCAGCTCGCGCAGTTGGGCAAGAGCCTCGCATCGGCACGCGAGCTCGCCGGCAAGCTACCGAAGGACCTGCATTGGTCGGAGGAGCTTGCCCTGACCTTTCGTCTGCCGGCTGCGGGCGAGGCGCCATGAACGATGTTTCCGAGCTCGGCATCGCCGAAGCCGCAGAGCTGGTGCGCGGCGGCAAGCTTTCGCCGCTGACTTTAACCGCGGCCCTGCTTGAGCGCATCGATCGATTGGACAAACGCTTTCACGCCTTCATCCGGGTCACTCCGGAGCCGGCGCTGGCCGCCGCGCGCGAGGCCGAGCGCGACATTGGGGCCGGCAACTGGCGGGGTCCGCTGCACGGCATACCGTTCGCGCTCAAGGACATCATCGACTGGGCCGGCTTGCCGACCACGGCCCATTCCAAGCTGCTGATCGACAACATCGCCAGCAGCGATGCCCACGTCAGTGCCCGCCTCAAGGCCGCCGGCGGCATCATGCTGGGCAAGCTTGCAACGCACGAGTTTGCCATTGGCGGACCATCGTTCGACCTGCCTTGGCCGCCGGCGATCAACCCGTGGGGCGGCAATCACTTTCCGGGCGGCTCGTCGAGCGGATCGGGCGTGGCGCTGGCCTGTGGCATGGTGCCGGCCGCGCTCGGGACCGACACCGGCGGCTCGGTGCGCAATCCGGCATCGATGTGCAGCATCGTCGGCATGAAGCCGACCTATGGGCGCGTCAGCCGCCGCGGCGTGCTGCCGTTGGCCTATTCGCTTGACCACGTCGGACCGATGACGCGCACCGTCCGCGACAACGCCCTGCTGCTGCAGGTGATCGCCGGCCACGACCGGGCCGATCCGGGCAGCGCCGAGGTTGACATTGAGGACTTTAGCGCCGAGCTCGATGGCGGTGTGCGCGGTCTCAGCATTGGCCTCGTGCGCCATTTCTACACCGAAGACATGACGGCTGATCCCGAGCAGAGTGCGGCGCTCGACCGGGCGGCCGAGCTGTTGGGCGAGCTCGGCGCCGAGGTGCGCGAAATCAGGCTGGCGCCGCTCGAGGACTACGCCACCTGCACCCGCATCATCATCCGCTGCGAGGCGTTCGCCATCCACCGCCGGTGGCTGGCGGAGCGCGCCGATGACTATGGTGAGCTGGCGCGTCAGCGCATTCTCGATGGCGCGGCAGTGTCGGCGGCCGACTACATCGACGCCCTGCGTCTGCGCGCGCGGCTGACCCGCCAGACGCTGCAAGCCTTTGCCGGCATCGATGTCGCCTTGACCGCCTCCAACATGGATCCGGCCTGCCGGATCGACGATGCCGAGGCCTGCGCCCGCCTCTATCCGCGCCAAGCGCGGCAACCCTTCAACGTCACCGGCCAACCGGCCCTGGCGATGCCGGCGGGCTTCAACCGCGACGGCCTGCCGCTGTCGTTGCAGCTGATCGGCCATCCGTTCCAGGAGGCCCGGGTGTATCGGGTGGCGGCAGCCTACGAGCGTGCCACCGATTGGAGCCGGCGGCGGCCACCCGATCTGGCGATCCGCGCCGGCTAGGAGTTCGAGCATGCGAATGGCGATCCGGTCGGCGCTGTTGGCGTTCGTGCTGCTGCTGGCTGTCGGCCACAATGGCGCGGCGGCCGCCGACCTCAAGGTGCTGACGGCCGGGGCGATGCGGGGCGTGCTCGAGGCCCTGCTGCCGCAATTCGAGCGGGATCTGGGGCATCGGGTTGTGGTCGACAGCGCCACCGCTGGCGGCTTGGGCAAACGCATCGAGGGCGGTGAGGCGTTTGATGTTGCCATCATCACCCCCAGCGTGATCGACGAGCTTTCTAACAAGGGCAAGATCGGCAGCCCGCGGGTGGACCTCGCCAAGGTCGGCATGGGTGTGGCGGTGAAGGCGGGCACGGCCGCTCCCGATATTGCCACGGTCGAGGCCTTCAAGCAGGCGCTGATTGCGGCCAAGTCCGTCGCCTACATCGACCCCGCCGCCGGCGGCTCGAGTGGCATCTATTTTGATCAACTGATCGAACGCCTCGGCATCGGCGATGAAGTTCGGGCCAAGGCTCGCCTCAAGCGGGGCGGCTACGTCGCCGACCTGGTGGCGAGCGGGGAGGCCGAATTGGCCGTGCACCAGATCAGTGAGATCGTCCCCGTCAAGGGCGTGACCTTGGTTGGGCCACTGCCGGCGCCAGTGCAAAACTTCACCGTCTATACGGCGGCGGTTGGCGCCGCCAGCCGGGAACCGGACGCGGCCAAGGCGCTTGTCGATCACCTGGCCGGACCGGCGGCGCTGCCGGTATTGCAGGCCAAAGGCATGGAGCGACCGTAAGCCGTCGGTCGGACGCCAGCGGCGGTCGAGCGACCGGTCACCCGAACTAACGGCCGAGCAACGCCAACACGATCACCCCCACCATCAAGCACCAACCGGGGTGGCGACCACGGCTGGCCAGAGCATTGGCGAGCGCAGCGTAGGCGTAGACGACAACGGCGGCGGCGACCAGCCAGTGCCGGGCGGGGTCAGAACCGAGCGCCGGCGCGGCAATCAATAGGCCACCCATTACCATCCAGTCGAGTGTGCTGGCGTGCCACACCAGCCGCAGCAGCTCCCGCGTCGAGCCGGGCTCGATGTGCGCCTTGCCGAACACTTTGCGCTCGGCAATGACGCCGTGCGCCAGCGCCACCGCAATTGCCAACACCCCCGCCAGCCGTAGCGCCAAGTCTCGCATCCGTCACCTCCATACAGGAGTGCATGGTTGGAGCATAGTGCGGACGCATTGCACTCGTCAATACATGAGTGTATGGTACTAACCGATGGACAAACGACTAACGGCGCGCGACTGGATCGATTTCGCCCTGGCGACCTTGGCACGCGAGGGCTTTGATGCGCTCAAAGCCGACCTGCTGGCGCGCAAGCTGGGCGTTTCGCGCGGCAGCTTCTATTGGCACTTCAGTGATCTCGGCCAATTTCATGGACGCGTGATCGAGCATTGGCGCGAGACGGCGACCGAAGCGATCATCGCCGACCTCGAGAGCTATGGCGCGGCCGTGGCGCGGCTCGAGGTGCTGCTGCGGCGTGCGTTTGCGCACAGCGCCGTGCTCGAGGTCCGCATGCGGGCGTGGGCGGACCACAACGCCGAGGCGGCGCGGGCGCTGGCCGCGATCGACCGGCGCCGCCGCGACTATATCGAGCGCTTGCTGATCGAAGCTGGCATCGCCGCGCCGCTGGCGGCGACGCGGGCGCAGCTTCTCTATTGGGCTTACCTGGGCGCCGCCCTGAGCCGCAGCAAGCTCGGCGGCGACAGGCTCGACCGGACGGTGGCGGAATTGATGCTGATCGGGCTTGGCGACGGCGCGCGCTCGCCGTCACGGCTGGCTGTGCCGAGCCAGCGCCGCCGGCTCGGATAGGACGGGCTTGGCGCGGTTCGGGGGGCCAATCGCTACGACGTGGCTGTGCGGCGCCGATATACTCGACATTGCCGTAAACGCATCCTGGCCAGAGCGCGGCACCACCCCCTTGCGCGGTGCTGGGCGTGGGCCGACAATCCTCGCAACAGCAAGCCTCGGCCGACGGAGTTGAGCGATGCCGCGTGGCATCGGGTTCATCGGGTCGCATCGAGCTCCGGCAGCCGCGGTGGGCCACGGCGCGGGCCGAGGCCCGCCGGCGGCGGGAGGCGCGCGACCTGGTGCCAACCCTCACGGTGTTCTTCTATGACCCTGCGCCCCCAAGACTTCGCCGAGCGGTTTTTTTTCGAAAATGCGGCGAGCTACGATCATATCGCCCGCATCTCGACCTTGGGACTGGATGGCTGGTGGAAACGCAAGCTCCTCAAAAGGCTGCCGCAGGCGCCGCAACGCATTCTCGAGCAGGCCAGTGGCACCGGCATTTTGACTTTTAAAATTGCCCGCCGCTTCCCCAACTGCCGCATAACCGCTGTGGAACTCAACGAGGCTTATCTCAACCTTGCCCGGCAAAAGATCCGCGACCTTGGATTGCGCAATGTCGAGTTCATTCACGGCCGGGCCGAAGACGTGGTGGTGCCGGGGGAGTTTGATTGCATCGTCTCCGACTACCTTGCCAAGTATGTCGACCTCGACCGTTTGGTGACCCACGCTGCAACCATGCTGCGCCAGGGCGGCATTCTCATCATGCATGAACTGACGCGCCCCACCCATCCCCTGTTGCTGCCGCTTTGGAACCTGCATTTCTCCTTTTTGCGGGCCTATGGAACGTGGAAGCACCCCGAGTGGAGCCCGGCCTTCAACGATGTCCAATCGCTGCTGAAGGAGACCCGCTGGGTCGAAGACCTGGTGCGAGCCCTCGCCGCCCGCGGCTTCTCCGCGATCAAGGTCGAAACCCAGTTTCTCGGCGCATCCGTCATCGTCTCGGCGAGAAAGTAGGCGGCGAACACCCATCGCGCGTAGCGCAACGGTTTGGCTTGATGGCTTGCGTCGCCTATGAGCGTACCTGGAACAGAGACGATCAACTCAGTCCGCTATTCGAGGCGCAGGCGAATCACCGAGTCGATCGGCAGCTGCCGGCGGCTCAAGTGACCGGAGCCGATTAAGTTGCCGTGCAGCATGCCTCTGCGACACTGAGCTAGAAGTAACACAGGAATAGTCGGGGCCCGTCGTGAGCCATTCGCCATGAAGGTTTTATCATCACAGGAAGCGGCCGCGTGGTGCGAGGCGCACCATGTTCCCTTGAGTCACCGCAGCCTTCCTGATCGATCCGGCGCGAACTTGAAATTTGAGATCCCGCTCGACGCGCAGAAAAGGGTCTACCTTGTCGGCCAGGCTATGGAGAGCTTCAGGGACGAACCGCTCTTCCTTGTGTGGTTCGCCGATTGGTCGGTCTGGCCGTCCGGTCAGCGCATGCACGTCTTCGATCGGTTTCGCATGTCATACGGAGAGACACGGCGGCTAATTGACTCGCCTGGACACGTCTTTGATCGGGCGGAACTTGAGGATGGCAAATCCTTCGTGACGATCGCTGTCTTGTTTCTTTGGGATTGTCTCGTCGTCAATCAGGGCTCGACAAAGCTCCTCTATCTTTCGCACGATGAATACGGAGTGACCAAAGGCATCGACATCCAAGAAAGGGTTAAGTGGCTCGCGATCGTTTCGTAGGCTTTGGCGGCTTTAATCGAGGCGGACGATGGCTCAATGTCAGCCCATGATTGCCGCCCCCGAAGGCCCCCCTTCATGCTCGCACAGTTGGGCGTCGCCGATACGCAGACGACGCTTCCCGTGTCACACTCCGGAATTGCCGATCACGCGTTCCCGAGCAGGTCAAAATCGTTCTAAGGGCACCGGTCGTGTTGGGCGACAACCACGACCGCTCCTTTCAGATTCTTGTTCAGTTCTGGAATTCGATGCCCCGGCACCTGACAAGCGTCGTACCGGTCAATGATATGCTGCACGGCATGACGGTCGACACTGAACCTCAAGACGGCGACACCATCTGGGCTTCCCCGCATGAACTCTTGCAGATCCGCATCGGAAGGTCCTGGATACGTTCTGACTGGCAGGGACGTCTCAATTGGTGGCAGCGCGCGAAGGCCGGATGACTCGCTCCACGCGAGTCCAGCCGCCGTGACCACGCAGCAGTAGGTCGCGCCGCCAAAGGCGCCCCGCTCCAAGCAGGTCTTGATCCACCAGTCGTTCTGCCAGTCCTCATAGCCCAACAGCATGCCATAGAGCCGTTCAAAGTGCTCGTTGCAGCCGCCGGACTTTTCCGATGCCTTCCGGATGAGCTCATGAGCGGGAACGCGCCACTCCTCACCCCTGGGGGTGTAGTAGACGGTGCGCACCCCCTGGAAGTCTCCTATTGGCCTTTCGAACGGTTCGAGCACTTCCTCCCGATGGAGAGCACCTTCGGCGACCCAATGGTCGAAACGATCCTCGCCGTAAAATGCAGCGGGCGGATAGGTCCCATACATATGCGCCAGCTTCTTGCGACCATCAAGCAGCAGCGGGAGCTCATAGTTAGTGTGAACCAGGTAGGGTATCTCGTAGAGGCCTGACCATCGAGAGATAGTTGCAACCAAATCCGCATCGCTGATTTGGCGGGGATCGAAGGTGCCGAACAGCGAGACGATCGCCGTGATTTCTTCGTCATCTAAGGGGTAGATTTGCTCAAGCTTGGGATCTTCGTCGGCAGCCAAACCTAGGACTGCTCGCAGCACTTCGATATCGGTGACTTGGAGGGGTGCTTGAGCTATCGCGCACCAAAAAGTGCGATCAAACGCTTCGAGGATAAAACAGTTAGATCTATCAATAGCGCGTGTCATAGGGGAGACAACCTGCTCAGGGCTTTTCTGCCCACGCTCCGTAGGTGACAACCTCTCCGGTATGGGATGTGGACGCTAGCCGTCCTCATTTGGAATTGGCTAAATCGAATTAGCAATAGCCCGACTGGGTGAGATGAGCCCCGTCTTTCACTCATTCACGCGTAGACCTCGGTCGAACTTTTGACCGTAGCTGGTCATGGCGACGGTGACACAACCAACGAATTCCGAGGGCGCAACCACCCAGTCGCTGCCCTTCGTGTTGATTTAGTGACGAGACTTGGACGACTACCCGCGGTGGGTCGGCGGCTCCGCCGGTCTGGCTTCCGCCAGCTCCGGGTGTCAGCTTTTGCGAAAATCGTCGGCGGTGAGGGTCGTGCGCCGACCGCGAAAATAAATGGCCGCCGCTACCTCCTGGATCCTACCGCGGTTGTGCTCGAAGACATCGGTGGCGGTATAGCCCGTCAGCCCAAACACCCGATCGATGGTCGCCGCGGCGATCTCAAAGGTCACGGGCTTGCGGCCGTCGGCGGTGGTGAAGTTGAGCGTGAAGGTGACCTTTGTGGCCGCGTCGCGCGGCACGGGAAGCGTGCGCCCAATCACCTGCTGCGGCGATCCATAGACCGGAACCTGGGGCGCTAGCCGCCGTCCCGATGGCAGAAACGTCGGCTCGTGATGCCTGCGCATGGTTCGCCTCACGTGGACAACGGCAATCGACAAGGATCGATGCACACCGGCGCTTTGGGTTGAACGCAACCAGGGGATGTAAACAATCCTATCTTGCGGCAGCCCGCCGGCATCGCACAACACCGCGCATGGGTTTTCCACCACCAGGTGTTGCAGAGGGACCTCGTTGGCTATGCGCCGTGGCACCGAGGCCGCATGCCATTGCCGGCACCCTCAGATTGCTGAACAAAGTTTTCGAATCGCCCTGCGGTGCGATGCACCCGAGCCGCTCACGCCTCGCGAATCGGCGGGTAGGTGAGGAAGGCGTGCACCGCGTGCCACAGGCGATGGCGATTGATGCCGAGGCCGCCCGAATGCACGATCCCGGCCAGCATGACAAACTGTTTGTCCTTGTTGGGCAGCGCCGCATAGAAGCGCAGCAGTTCCTCTTCGCTGGCATTGCCATCGTGCTCGGCGCGCAACAGGCACACGGGGCAGGTCAGGCGCAAGGGATCGACCATCGGCAGGTTGACCGCCATATCGAGATAAGTCCCGCTCGGCACCTCGTTGCCGAATTTGAGCTCGAAGTCGGCCAGCGCCTTGGGCACTTCCGGCTCCGATGTGCCGGGCTTGTCACGATCGAATATGCGCTGGATGGTGGCGAGGTTGATCGGTCGGCGCGGGTTGGCGCGGTATTGATCGGCGAGCTGGCGGCGACGCTCGATCTCCGGCGCGTTGTCCCCGGTATAGGTGAAGGCGTCGAGCACCAATCGCTCGACGCGCTGCGGTTCGTGCATGGCAAACGCCGCGGCGCGGATGGCGCCGGACGACTGCCCGTGCAGCAACAGGCTGGACTTGCCGGTTATTTTCTCGACCACGGGCAGCGCCGCGCGCAGGTCCTCGACCCCGACCATGATGCCGGCGGAACCGGCGGTATGCGTGGAAAAGCCGTAGCCTTCATGATCCATCGTCCACACGTCGAAACCGCGCTCGGCGAAATAGTCCATCATCGAATAGCCGGAGCGACCTGGAACGTTGAGATCGTAGCTGCCGCGGCACGAGAAGGTCGAGCCGTGCACGAGGAACAGCACGGGTTTGCCGGTATCGGCGCCGGCGCCGAGCAGGCGCTTGCGATAGAGGTAGAGATCGACCGCACCCTTCTTGGCCCAGTGCTCCTCGGCCGCAATCTTGCCAGCTTGCGCGGCGGCAGGCGCGGCCATGCCGCCGGCCCAGCCGGCCATGGCGGCGGTCACGACTTTGAGGAACTCTCGGCGCTGGCGCGGCAGCTGGGCTCGGGTCATGATGATTTCCTCCGTGGAGCGGATGCCCGAAGGCGGCGGGCGCATCGGCGCCAGCATAGCATGACTGAGCGGCAACGACCGCATCCTCCGTCGCCAGCCCAGCAATCGGCTGACATAGACCCCTAGTCGGCAACCCATTATCTTATGGCCCGGGTGCTGGGCCGAAAATCTTGGCGAGAAGGCCATTATCCACGGGAGGTTTTGCCATGAGTTTTCTGACCAAGGACGAGCTTGATGCCTTGATGCCGGCAGAAATGCTACCTCACACCACACCGATTCCGACCCAAATCATTTCCAGCGACGAATATATTCCGGCGCCGCAGAGTGACAGACAAAGACAGGTCGAAGCGCGGCTTCTCGACATGGGCGATGAACTCGCTCGCAAGCAGGGTCTGACCCGGCGA
>DATFXD010000246.1:0-3060 GCA_035258605.1 Hyphomicrobiaceae bacterium
AGCCTGATCAAGCAATACGTGGCGTTGATGGCGACCGAGGGCGTCACCCTTGAGTTCAGCGCCGATGGCGTCGACGCCTTGGCGGACATTGCCGCGCAGGTCAACGCCACGGTGGAGAATATCGGGGCCCGGCGGCTGCAGACGGTGATGGAACGGGTGCTCGACGAGATTTCGTTTGCCGCCGCCGACCGCACCGGCGAGACCGTCCTCATCAACGCCGACTATGTGCTGAGCCGGGTCGGCGACCTTGCCAAAAACGCCGACCTGAGCAAATTCATCCTATGAGCGGCGGCCCGGGCGATCGGCGCGTCGAGGGCGCCGCCGCGGATGGCAGTTCCACCGCCGGCGGCCCAGGTGACAGCAGCCGGCGCGGCGACTTAGATAGCTGGCTCTCATTGCGACGGCCACCCGACATGCCCAGCGCACAAGACATCGACGCCACCACCGCCGCCAAGCCCTCGCTCGCCGGCCTGGGGCGCGGCGGCCTGATGGCGGCGCTGGCCGCGATCGGTGTCCCGGACAGACAGCTCAAGATGCGGGCGGCGCAGCTGTGGAGCTGGATCTACGCGCGCGGCGCGCGATCGTTCGACGTCATGTCGGATGTGTCCAAGGAACTGCGCGCCAGCCTCGCGGCGGCCTATGCGCTCGAGCGGCCCGGCATCGTGCGCGAAGAGGTGTCGCAGGACGGTACGCGCAAATGGCTGCTGCGGCTGGCCAAACGCGGTCACGAGGCGAGGCTGCCGGAGGTCGAGACGGTTTATATCCCCGAACCCGATCGCGGCACCTTGTGCATCTCGAGCCAGATCGGCTGCACGCTCACCTGCTCGTTTTGTCACACCGGTACCCAGCGCCTGGTGCGCAACCTCGAGGTGGCCGAGATCGTCGGCCAGATTTTGCTCGCCCGCGATCGCCTTGGCGACTGGCCGGACGCCGAGCCGACCGGCGGCGCGCGCCGGCCGGCGCCGGGCACGGGCTTCAACCCTTATGAGCATCGACCCGAGCGGCGGATCACCAATGTCGTGCTGATGGGCATGGGCGAACCCCTTTACAACTTTGATAACGTCAGGGACGCGATGGCGATTGCCGCCGACGGCGACGGCCTGGCGCTGTCGAAGCGGCGCATCACGCTCTCCACCAGCGGCGTGGTTCCGGAAATACGCCGCTGGGGTGATGAGGCCGGCACCATGCTCGCGGTGTCGCTGCACGCCGTGCGCGATCAGCTGCGTGATCGGCTGGTGCCGATCAACCGCAAATATCCGATCGCCGAATTGATGGCCGCCTGTCGTGCCTACCCCGGACTGTCCAACGCCCGCCGCATCACCTTCGAATACGTGATGCTGAAGGACCTCAACGACAGCCTGGCCGACGCCAAGGCGCTGGTGAAGCTGGTGGCCGGCATTCCCGCCAAGATCAACCTGATCCCGTTCAATCCCTGGCCCGGCACCACGCATCAATGCTCCGATTGGGAACAGATCGAGCGCTTCGCCGAGATCGTCAATCGCGCCGGCTACGCCAGCCCGGTACGCACGCCGCGCGGCCGCGACATTATGGCAGCATGCGGACAGTTGCGCTCCGCCAGCCTCAATTTGACGGCGCGTGAACGCAGGGCCGCCAGCGGCTGAAGCGGGGCGACGGGCAATGCTGAAAACCGCGGCCCGGCTGATCTGGGTGCCGATCGCCTTCCTGCTCTCGGCGCTCACCACCTTGATCCTGATCGTGTCCTTGGGCCAGGAGCGCATCATCCAGGCGCTGCACGGCCGCGGTAGCGATCAGGCGACCGTCGATGCCGCCTTCGAGCTGTTCGCCTTTGCCGTCGAACTGCTGTCGTTCTCGACCCTGCTGCCGGCAATCCTGTTGGTCGTCATCGCCGAAGTGGCGCGCATTCGAGCCGCGCTTTATTACGTCATCGGCGGCGGCCTGATCCTGGCGGTGGTGCCGCTGCTGGCGCGCGGCCATGCCCCAATCCCCGCCACCGATCTGGCCGCGGCGGTGGTGCCGGTGCTGGCCGCGGCCGGTTTTGGCGGCGGCTTCGTCTACTGGTTGCTGGCCGGCCGCAATGCCTGAGGTGGCGGCGGCAGAAGACAATTGAGGCGGAAGCTGAGCGCGATTAGGTTTAAGGAAGCTTTGCGGGGGGTGCGTCACCCGTTGCGGAGGCTCCACATGTTTGGCCAAGTCGTGCGCATCCTCGTCGGCTTCATCGTGGCGTGTCTGGTCGCCGGCCTCACCCTGGTGCTGTTCGTGTATACGCCGGTCGAGCTGGCGAGCCTCGGCACCGACGTCATTCTGTCCCGCCTTGCCGAGGCCGGCATTCTGACCTTGGCGGTGGCGACCCAGGCGGCGGTGTTTGCCGCGCCATTTGCGCTCATTGGCGCGGTCGGCGGCGAATGGCGCCAGATCCGCAGCCCGGCCTACTACGCATTGCTCGGTCTCCTGATCGCCGCGCTCGGCTTCTACCTCCAGTATCGCAGCGAGGCCGGGGGCGAGTTCAGCATCCTCAACAGCTATGCCTTGAGCGCCTTCGCCCTGACGGGCCTGCTCGCCGGCCTTGCCTACTGGCTGTGCGCCGGGCGGTCGTCGGGGGGGCGGGCCGCGGCAGTGCCGAGCGGCGAAACCCCGCCAGCGGCCAACCTCGTCGGCGCCAAGCCGGAGCCGGCGGCCGAACTGCCGAAGGCTTAAGGCCGCGGGGAAGCCCGGCGCCGCGCCCTGAGACGGGCCTGGTGAGGGCAGCCAACACACCCCTTGGTGCCGTTCACCCCCAATCGAGGCGCGCCCGATCGGCGCCAACGCGGGAGGCGCGCGACGCGCGCCAGCCCCGGCACGTGGGCGATCACAGCCCGCGCCGCGATTCGCCGGCCCGCGGGACAAGACGGGCGGGCGATGGGCGCCCAAGCGCCGCCGCCCGCGGGCCGTGCCGACCGGAGGCGACTATTTCTTGGCTGGTTCCTTTTTTGCGCTCTGCTTGGGCTTGGAGCGGCAGTAGGCCTTGCGCGTCTTGCCCTTGGCGTCTTTGCTCTCACCCACCCAGCTGCAGTCGGTGCGACCCGTACAGCCAGCTTCCTC
>DATFXD010000247.1:0-5091 GCA_035258605.1 Hyphomicrobiaceae bacterium
CCGTGAAGCCGATCTCGCGCGCGCCGTTCAGCGCCGCCTCGATCGGCCGCGCGCCCCGCTCCATATGGCGGACGATATTCTCGATCATGACAATGGCGTCATCGACCACAAAGCCGGTACCGATCGTCAGTGCCATTAGCGACAGGTTGTCGAGACTGAAGCCGCAAAACCACATCACGCCGAAGGTGGCGATCAGGGATATCGGCAACGCCACGCCGGCGATGATGGTCGCGCGGATGGTGCGCAAGAACATCAGCACCACCAGCACCACCAGCACCACGCTCAAAATCAGGGTGAACTGCACGTCGTGCACCGAAGCGCGGATGGTGCCGGTGCGGTCCTGAACCAGGCTCAGCTTGGCGTCGTTTGGGATCGTATGCTGCAGCCGTGGCAGCTCCGCCTTGATGCGCCGCACCGTGTCGATGACGTTGGCGCCCGGCTGGCGATGCACGTCGATGACCACGGCCGGGACGTCGCCATACCAGCCGCCGACCTTGGCATTCTCCAGGCTGTCGAAGACCTGGGCCACGTCCTTGAGCAGCACGGGTGCATTGTTGCGGTAGGTGACGATCACCGACTGATAGGCCTCGGCATTGGTAATCTGGTCGTTGGCGGCGATGGTGTAGGATTGGTGCGCGCCATCGAGCGAACCTTTTGGTCCGGAAACGTTCGCCGCCGCGATCGCCGTGCGCAAATCCGACATGCTGAGGCCGTAGGCGGCGAGCCGTGCCAGGTCGGCCTGGATGCGCACCGCCGGCCGGATGCCACCCTCGACCGCAACGTGGCCGACGCCGCCGATCGAGGAGAGCCGCTGCGCCATCAAGGTGTCGGCAAGGTCCGACAGCTGCCGCAGCGAGATGGTAGGCGAGGTGAGCACCAAGGTGACGATCGGGGCATCGGCCGGGTTTACCTTGGCGTAGGTCGGCGGATAGGGCAGCGTGCGCGGCAATGTCGAGCCTGCGGCATTGATCGCCGACTGCACGTCCTGGGCGGCGGCGTCGATGTCGCGCGTCAGATCGAACTGCAGGGTGATCTGGCTGATGCCATAGGATGACGACGAGGTCATGCGGGTGAGCGCCGGGATCTGCCCGAGCTGGCGCTCGAGCGGCGCCGTCACCAGGTTGGCAGTGGTTTCCGGATTGGCACCGGGAAGCTGGGTGGTGATCTGGATGGTCGGGAAGTCGACCTGGGGCAGGGACGATATCGGCAGCCACCAGTAGCCAAGCGCGCCGGCCAACGCCACGGCGAAACCCAAAAGCGAGGTGGCGATCGGTCGTAGAATAAAGGGCGAGGAAACGCTCATTGCGTCACGTTGCCTTCGCGCTTGCCGCTATCGGCCTCGCCAGCCTTGCCGCCGGCTTCCGCATTTTCCCGCCGGTGCTTGCCCTTGCCATGCTCGCGCGGCCGCTCGCCTTTGGCCTCCGGTGAGGGTGAGACCGCGGTGCTGATGGAGGCACCGGTCGGCGCATCGTTGGGCGGTGGTGCGGCTTCGGGCTCGCCGATCGTCACCCGGCTGCCGTCTTTGAGCCGCACAAAACCGGTGGTGACGACCCGTTCGGATGCGGTGATGCCGCTGCCGACGACGGCTTGGGTCTCGTTCTGCAGCGCCACGGTGATCGGCCGCATGGCCACGCGCTGATCATCGGTAATGACATAGGCGAAGGTGCCGTTGGGGCCCCTTTGCACGGCCGGCGTCGGGATCACCACCACCTGGCTTAAGGTGTTGACCAGCACGCGGGCGTTGACGAACTGGCCCGGCCACAGCTGCAGTTGGGCGTTGGGAAAGTCCGCCTTCATGCGCACCGTGCCGGTGGTCTGATCGACCTGATTGTCGATCACCTGCAGGCTGCCGTGGTCGAGCACGGTCTTGCCGTCGGATTCGAGCGCCTCGACGCTGACCGAGCCGGCGGTCAGCGCCCTGTTGATGTCCTTGAGCTGCTGTTGCGGCAAGGTGAACAGCACCGAGATCGGCCGCACCTCGGTGATGACGACAATACCGGCATCGGAGGCGCGCACGAGGTTGCCCTCATCAACCATGCGGATGCCGGTGCGGCCGTCGATCGGCGCCAGGATGCTGGTGTAGTCGAGGAAGGCCTTGGCGTTGGCGATCGCCGCATCATCCGCCTTGAGCTGAGCGGTAAGTTGGCCGACCAGGGCGCGCTGGGTATCGATCGTCTTGGGCGCCACCGAAAGCGCGGTCAATTTGTCGTAGCGCTCGAGGTCGCGCTGGGCGTTGGCCAGCTGCACCTGATCGAGCGTCTTCTTGGCCAGCGCCTGATCGAGCTGAGCCTGATAGGTGGCGGGATCGATCTTGGCCAACAGATCGCCGCGCTTGACCTCCTGTCCTTCCTTGAAGTTGACGCTCAGGATACGCCCGTCGACCTGGGGGCGGACGGTGACGGTGTTGCGCGCCCTGGCGGTTCCCACCCCATAGAAATAGACCGGCACGTCGGCGATGCGCGCCGACGCCGCCAGCACCGGCACTGGGCCTTCGCCGGCCAAGCGCCCCGCCCGTCGATTGCCGCCGCCCGGCTTGTCCTGCGAGGGCGTGCCCGACACGTAGAGTGCAGCGGCTGCCAACCCGCCGACGACGGAAAACGCTACCACCTGTTTGAGCAGCCTGATCACGGGCGTCCTTTCGTTGCCTGGCGCACGGGAGGGGCCCCCCTGCCTGGATCCAAACAGGGAACGCTTGACCCCCGGTTTAACCGTCGAAAGTGGCATTTACACCAAATTGCGGCCGGTCTCGCGCGCCAAGGCGCGGAAGCGGTGCCGCCCGGCGCGGCAAAATCATCAATCGCCGATTGGGCTTGTGGGTCTACTCAGAATACAGAAAAAAGGGCCGGGGAGAATGCCGCCGGCCCCTACATTTCGCAAACTTAATCAGCCGCGTTCCTTGGCGCGGATGGCGGACCGCTCGGTGCGGGCGGCCTTGCATGGCAGCGACAGCTCCGCGTCATGCGCCCGCAAGCAAGCGCCGAGCCCGCCGCCCTTGCCGTGGGGTAGACCGGGACACAACTTCTCCGCGTCCGTGGCGCAGGCCGCGCGAACCTTTTCGCGCGCCTCCTCGGTGCTGGCAGCGGCCTGGCCGGTATCCTGCGCCCCTGCCGGACCAGGCGCGCAAACGGTGAGAGCGCTGACAACGACGACGGCGAGCATCGAATAACGCATCTTTTCGGATCTCCCGGGTTGATGGTGGCCCCAAACCGGCAACGACGGCCGAGACCGGCTGTGCTCGCCAAACGCCCGAGCCCGGCGCGGCCCGTCGCAGTGGGGTGGCAATTTGTTGGGGATAGGCGCTGCCGCGCCTCTCCACCGCTGTCGGCGGCGCAGCACGGGTTGACCCGCCGCCCCCCTTGTCCCGGCCGGCAGCCGGTGGGATCGGCAGCGACGGGCCTAGGGGCAAGGAGATTGCCAAGCCAGATCGACGGGCACCGCCCGCAGCCGATGGCGCACGCGAGCAGCGAGAGCCCGGAGCCGGTTCCGGCGCTCGCCAAGCGACCGCGTCAATCGCCACTGGAGGGCTTCGATCGCCAGGCTCGACCGCAGGGATCGGCAGCGCGTTGCGCGCCGGGCGAAATCAGCAACCCTGCATCCGACGGGCTTTGCCGATTTGTTGCAGACCTATTCTG
This sequence comes from Hyphomicrobiaceae bacterium, assembly GCA_035258605.1. Lineage (GTDB taxonomy): Bacteria > Pseudomonadota > Alphaproteobacteria > Rhizobiales > Hyphomicrobiaceae > AWTP1-13. The sequence continues at coordinate 3,633 of DATFXD010000247.1, forward strand.
GAGCGCGTCCAACGCGCGCGAGGCCAGAACATGCTTGCTGCCAGGCTTGGATGGTCGAGCTGGGATTAAGCTTTTATCAGTCTACCTCCCATCAGACATCAGAGCGACCTTTACACCCAAAAATTGGCGCTGCCGATCCAGCCCGGCAACAACAAAAAGGGCCGCTGCCGCGGCCCTTTTCCTTGCGCGTGGCGCCGGCCCGCTATGGCTGGCCCTCGACACAAACGCGGGCAAGACCTTTGAAGTTGGGCACCGTCCGGTACACCATGTCGACCCGGTCGATACTGCGCTCCCAGCCTTTGAGGTCGAGCGGGCGCGTGCGCTCGCCTTGCCTGATGAAATGACGCACCGGGATATCGTCGGGCTGACCGTTGGCGTAGATCACTTTGAGGTCCAGCATTTCCACGTCCGCGCCACGCACGTGCAAGCGAATGGCTTTGAAGCGGCCCTCGCGTCGGCCGATCGGAAGCGTGTCGCGATCCCGACCGAACAGCGCAACTTCCTTGCAGCCGAGTTCTACCCAGGCGCCCGCGCTCGGCGGTGGCGGTGGCGGTGGCGGCGCGGCGGCCTGGGCCAGCCCTTCCACGCATACGACCGCCTCCCTGCCGCGGAAGTTCGGCACCGCGCGATAGACCATTTCGATGCGATCGATGACCCGGTCGGCGCCGCGCAAATCGAGCGCGTGGGTGCGTTCGCCGCGCTGCAGTACGCGTCGCACCGGAATATCATCGGGCTGACCATTGCCGTAGATCACGCGCAGATCGAGCATTTCGACGTCACCACCGCGGGCGTGCAGGCGAATGGCACCGAAGCGACCATCGCGCCGTCCAACACGCAGGACGTCGCGGTCCACGCGGAAAGAGACGGTCTGACATCCAAGATCGACCCAATCGCTGTCTCTGCGCTGGGCCAAGGCATCGCTCGCCGTCAATCCGGTGAACACCAGCGCCGCCGTCAGTGCAGCGCTTATTCTCGATTGCATTTCTGCCTCCCTAACCAAAAGCACCGTATGCGTTCATCCATGGCGCAGCATTTCGCCGCCATCTGGGCGCCAACATGGCCAAGGCGGGGTGGTAGGCCCAATGGCACATGAACGGGACTGCAAATCGTCCGATAACTCATTGTAAACCATAGATAAAAATAAGATGGATCGACGCCGTCCAGGTCTGGGCGTCGCGTACGCGATGTTTGCTGCCCAGCGGGACTGGCAAGATCGTGGCGATCCTGGCAGAGCAGGGCGGCATCAGGGGAGGGCTAGGCCAAGCCGTTAAATTGCAATCGGCGCCGCCGGCTCAGGGCGAAACGGGTCTCTGCGCCAACGCGGCAACGTCCCTATCGGCGCCGCCGCAGCCGGGGCGCCGATCGATAGGCACTATAGCCATAGACGGGGCTGCCAGAGCCGAACAGGGCCGGGCGGGTCGATGACACCGGACTTTCCAAGATGCCCTGCATCGTCATC
>DATFXD010000248.1:0-12056 GCA_035258605.1 Hyphomicrobiaceae bacterium
TTTGGCGAGGTCGCGAGCGGGCTGTGGCGCGGCTACTGGCAGCGCCGTTCGCAACGCGCCACCATCGCCCTGTTGCACTCGCTCCAGGACAACGTGCTGCATGATATCGGCCTCGACCGGAGCGAGATCGAATCGGTGGTGCGGACGCGTTCGAGCGGGCGCTTGCAGCGCTTCGAGGACGTTTGAGCACCGTTACCGCCCCGCGGCCGGCAGTGCTGCCGGCCCGGGCCCTGATCGCGATGCCGCAGGCTAGCCTTAGGGCTTCATGGCCTTCCGCTTCCATAGCTCCCACGGCCGCATCACGATCTGCTGCTGCACTTTATCGGCCGCCTCGCCCTCTTCCTTTTCCAGGTAGGTGACGGGACCGCCCAGCGCGATGGCTTGGCTTTGCAGGCGGGCGTTGATGTCGGTGTAGATGGCGCGATAGACGGCAACCTGCACGTTGGGCCCGACCACGACGTCGCCGTGCCCGCGCATCAAGACCACGGGCTTGTCGCCAAGGCTTGCCGCCAGCGCCTTGCCCAGGGCGGCATCGGCGATCAAAAGGTTGCTCATGCCGGCGTGCTTGCGGATCTCGAACACCGGCACCCCCGCCGCCAGGAAGCCGGCGACGTGGAACATCGGCCGCAGCGGCACCGTACTATTGGCAAACGGAATGACGCCCTGGGAATGGGTGTGGATCACCGCCATCACGTCCGGCCGGGCGCGGTAGATTTCGCAATGGATGAAGCGCTCCAAGAAGCTGGGGCGAGCGGACCCTGCCACCGGCGCGCAGTCGAGATCGTACTCCATAATGTCGTCGGCGGTGGTCAGCGCTGGTGCCAGCGACCGCGACAGCAGCAGCCGGTTGGGCTGCTCGGGGTGGCGGACGCTGACATGGCCGAAGCCATCGAGCACGCCCTGATCGGCGAGGATGCGATTGGCCGCGACCAGGTCTTCGATCAGCTGCCGCTGCGGGCCAGCGGCGGGCGGCGGGGCCTGTGCCACGGCCGCCACCGGCAGCGCCGCGGCCAGCAACAGGCCGGCGACCACCGGGCCAAGGCAGTGGCAGTTTCTGTGGTTTGGCATGGGGCGCGTACCTCGAGGCGGTTGGGCCGCCGCTGGCGTTAACGCTTGGGATAGACGGCGATCATGTCGAGCTCGACGCGGGCGCCGGGGGTCGACAGCTGGTTGACGCACACCGTCGTGGAAGCCGGCGTCCAGTCGCCAAAATATTCTGCCAGCACCGCCACCATGCCATCCATGTCACGCATGTCGGTCAGGTACTTGGTCACCTTGACCACATCCGTCCAGCTGAGGCCCTGATGCGCAAGGATGCTGGCGATGTTGGCCATCGCCAGCCGCGTCTGTTCGGCAATCCCTACCGGATGGTTGTGCTCACTGAGTTCGTGGGGATGCTTGTGATAGAGCGGCGAGGGCGTCGCTCCGGAAATAAACAATAGATCACCCGGTGCCTCGACGCGGATTGCTGGCGCATAGGGCATGTCCTTGACCCGCTCGGGCAAGGTCTGGATCTCGCCAAGCCCGGGATTGCTTGGCGAGGTCTTGAAGGCCGCGCCGCGCTCGGTCATGGCTTCGCCTCCAGTGGGACCATCGGGCAGCATCCTGCCTCAGCGCGGCGCCGGCATCAATCCACGTGCAACAGGCTATTGATACGCCCGGATTGCCGCGCCCAGCCGGAGGCCGACTGAAAATAGGCAATGGCGTCATCCACCAGCTCCGGATCGATCTCCTGCCGCCGCTTTCGGCTCAGCCCCTCGTAGGCAGCCACCGTCTGGCGGGGGCCGAGCACCAAGGTGGCGTTGCCGCGCACCAGCGCTACCTTCTCGTAGATGCTGATGAAGGCGCGCGGCGGCGCGTCGGCATCGTTGAGAACGTCGGTGCCGTAGAAGCGGCTGATGTAGCTGGTGTTGAGCAGGCCAAGCAGCACCGGGGCCACATCGATCTGACTGGCCAGGCGATCATAGGTGGAGGGCGCAATGAACCCCGGCGCATAAAAGATGAGGGGAATGTGATAGCGCGTCGGATCGAGTTCGATGCGGCCGCCGGTGCCGGCGGTATGATCGGCGACGAATACGAACACCGTGTCCTGGAACCATGGCTTGTCGCGCGCCGCCGCCAGGAAGCGTCCGATGGCGTGATCGGCATATTTGACCCCGCCCAGGCGACCCTGCTTGGAGAAGATGTCGATGGCGCCGTTCGGGTAGGTGAACGGCCGGTGGTTGGAGGTGGTCATCACCAGCTGAAAGAACGGTCGGCCAGCGGCAACGGAGCGATCGGCCTCCTTCACAACGCGTTGGAACAGGTCCTCGTCGGCCACCCCCCAGACGTTCTCGAAGTGGATCTCGTCGGCGGCCAACGAGGTGCGGTCGATCACCTCAAAGCCATTGCCGCCATAAAAGGCGTTCATGTTGTCGAAGTAGCCGTAGCCGCCGTAGAGAAACCGCGTGTCATAGCCGCGATCGCGGAACACATCGCCGATGGTGAACAGGTCGCCGTTGCGGGGGCGGCGCAGGATCGATTGCCCGGGCGTCGGTGGGATCGATAAGGTCAGGGCTTCAAGTCCGCGCACCGTGCGGGTGCCGGTCGCCAGCAGCTTGGTGAACAGCAAGCCTTCGCTCGCCAGCCGGTCGAGATTGGGCGTGATGCCTTGCGTGTTGCCGAAGTGGGCCATGTATTCGGCGCCCATGCTTTCCATCGCCACCAGCATCACGTTCTTGCGCCGCATGGCGCCTTCCCGATGCACGATCCGCGTCAACGGTTCGCGCCCGGGCGAAGCGGCGATGGCGTGCTGTTCGGCGAGCAGGCTCTCTAGCCGTTTGGCCACCGTCGCCTCCGGCAAGGTCTTGTAGAAGCGCCGGTAGTCGATCTCATTGTTGAAGAAGGCATAGACCAGCGACCAGATGCCGTTGAGGCCGAGCTCGTTGCTGGTGGGATTGCTGCGCGTGATGGCAAGCGAGGTTGGCGTGGCGCTGACGGCAACGACGGCCGCCAGGATGGCGGCCAGTGCCGTGGGCAAGCGGCCGGCCAGCGGCGTGCCATCGCGGCGCGGCAGCAACCAGCGCCGCATTGAGAAGATGGCGACCATGGAGCCCACCAGCAGCGCCAGGCCGAGGCGACCGACTGGATAGGATTGCCAGATGTTGAGCACCACCTCGCGGGTGTAGATCAGATAGTCGATGGCAATGAAATTGTAGCGGGTGCCGAACTCGGACCAGAACAGGTGTTCGCCGATCGCCGAGGTGAGGCACAGGCCCAGAAACAAGGTCGCCCCGGCCAAGGTCGCCGCCCGATCGAGGCGGCCGCCCTGGCGAGCGGCGGGCAGGACGAGCCACCAGACGGTGAGCGGCGCGGCGAACACCAAGAACACCGCGACATCGAACCAGGCGCCGACCAGGAATGGCATCAGGGTGCCGAGCGGGCTGTCGGCGGCCTCGGCCGGTACCCGAAGCGCCAGCGTGAGGCGAACGCCGAACTGGATGGCGAGGAAGATCAGCGCAAACGGCAACAGGCGGATGCCCAGCGCGGCAACCGCCTGGCGGCTGACGCCATACGCGCGCCCGTGCATTCTCCCCATCCCCCGATTCGTCACTTCGGGCACTAGTTGGCAGCTTTGCGGCTTTTTTCCGATGCGCGCCGCCGCCGCCCGGCGCGGGCGCGCGCCCCCGTGTTGACCGCGCGCGGCCTTTGCTGCAGAGGACCAAGTGCCGCCGGCCGGCGCCGGCAAGGCGCCGGGTCCGACCGCTGTCGCTGGCGCGCGGCCGTGCTAGCCTGGGGGCCAGCGCCGCCGCAACCGGCGTGATCGAAGGGCGACTTCAGGACCGATCGAGGGGCGAATGAGGCATGGCTGACAGCGCAATCGACGTGCGGCCGATCGCCGGAGCCATCGGCGCGGAAGTGCACGGCCTCGATTTGAGACGGGAGCTCAGTGCTGCGACGATCGCCGCCATTCGCCGCGCTTGGCTCGAGCACTGCGTCATTTTCTTCCGTGATCAGCCGCTAGCGCCGGGAGAGTTGCTGGGCTTTGCCAAACGCTTCGGGGAGATCGTCGAATACCCGTTCATCAAGGGCATCGACGGCTTTCCGGAAATCATCCCGGTGATCAAGCTCGAGCACGAGAAGACCAACTTCGGCGGCATCTGGCATTCCGATACCTCGTATTTGGATGAGCCGCCAATGGCCACCATGCTGATCGCGCGCGAGGTGCCGGCCAAGGGCGGCGACACCCTGTTCGCCAACACCTATCTCGCCTACGAGGCGCTGTCGGAGGGCATGCAGCGCCTGCTCGACGGCCTGATCGCCGTCAACAGCTCGCGCAAGGCCGATGCCAGCCGCACGCGCGAGGACCGGGTCAAGGACATGCAGCGCACCGATGCGAAGCCGGAATATGTTGGCGAGCATCCGGTGGTGCGCACGCATCCCGAGACCGGTCGCAAGGCCCTCTACGTCAATGTCGCGCACACCCTGCGCTTCAAGGACATGAGCGAGGCAGAAAGTGCCCCGCTGCTCGCCTATCTGATTGAGCAGCAGACGCGACCGGAGTTCACCTGCCGCTTCCAGTGGCGCGTCGGCTCGATCGCCTTCTGGGACAACCGCTGCACGCAGCACAATCCGGTCAATGACTACCATGGCTATCGGCGCGTCATGCACCGGATCACCTTGGCCGGCGACCGGCCGCAATAGCGAGTGGCGACCATGACCGGGCAAGCGCAGCAGATCGATAGCCTCGACCGCGCACAGCTGTTGGACAGCATCGGCCGTTGGCTTGAGCGGGAGGTGAAGCCGGTGGTCAAGCAGCACGACCACGACGACCTCTATCCGACCGCGATCGTGGAGCAGATGAAGGCGCTCGGCCTGTTCGGTGCCACCATCAGCCCCGAGTACGGCGGTCTCGGCTTGCCGGCCACGACCTATGCCGAGATCGTGATGCAGATCTCCAGCGTGTGGATGGCGATCACCGGCATCTTCAACTCGCACCTGATGCTGGCGCTGGCGATTGAGAAATTCGGCACCGCCGCACAGAAAGCCAAATGGCTGCCGCTGCTCGCCACCGGTGAGGTGCGTGGCGGCCTGGCGCTGACCGAGCCCGACGCCGGCACCGACCTGCAGGCGATCCGCATGACGGCGCGGCGCGATGGCGACCACTACGTGATCAACGGCACCAAGACCTGGATCTCGAACGGCATCGAGGGCTCATGCGTAGCGTTGCTGGTCAAGACCGACCCTGCGGCCGAGCCGCGCTATAAGGGCATGAGCCTGTTCATCGCCCCCAAGCAGCCGGGCTTCCGCGTCGGCAGGAAGCTGGAAAAGCTCGGCTACAAGTGCATCGATTCCGGCGAGCTGATCTTCGAGGACTATCGCCTCTCCAAGGAGCACTTGATTGGCGGCAGCGAAGGCCAGGGCTTTCTGCAGGTGACCGGCGGGCTCGAGCTCGGCCGCATCAATGTGGCCGCGCGCGGCGCCGGGATTGCCGAGGGCGCGCTCAGATTGGCCACCGACTATGCGCAAATCCGCCGCACGTTCGGCAAGCCGATCTGCGAGCACCAGGCCATCCAGCTCAAGCTCGGGGACATGGCGACGCGGGCCCGGGCGGCGCGACTACTGACGCTCGACGCCGCCGCCGCGTTCGATCGGGGCGAGCGCTGCGACCTCGAGGCCGGCATGGCCAAGTACTTTGCCTCGGAAGCGGCGCTGGAAAACAGCACCGAATCGCTGCGCATCCACGGCGCCTACGGCTACTCCAAGGAAATGGATATCGAGCGGCTCTATCGCGACGCGCCGCTGACGTGTATCGGCGAAGGCACCAACGAACTGCAGCGCATCATCATCGCCAAACAATGGATCAAACGGAACGCACGACCATGAAGCCGCTGCAGGGCATCCGCGTCCTCACCTTCGAGCAGTTCGGTGCCGGCCCCTATAGCACCTTGCTGCTGGCCGATCTTGGTGCCGATGTGATCAAGATCGAGAACCCCGCCGCCGGCGGCGACGCCGCCCGCCACGTCGGCCCGCATATGCTGAGCCGCGGCCAGAGCCATTATTATCAGACCTGGAACATGAATAAGCGCAGCGTCGCCCTCGATATCAAGTCGGCGGATGGGCGGGCGGCGTTCGAGCGCCTGGTTCAAACCGCCGATGCGGTGGTCAACAATCTGCGCGGCGATCAACCGGGCAAGCTCAGGCTCGACTACGCCAGCCTGCGGCCGCTCAATGCCCGCATCGTTTGCCTGCACATTTCCGCCTATGGGCGCGACAACAGCCGCAAGAATTGGCCGGGCTACGATTTCTTAATGCAGGCAGAGGCTGGCCTGATGAGCCTCACGGGCGAGCCCGACCACCCGCCGGCGCGGGTCGGCGTGTCGATGGTTGACTACATGACCGGCGCCACCGGCGCCGTCGGACTATTGAGCTGCATCCTGCGCGCGCGGCAAACGGGGATCGGCTGCGATGTCGATGCCTCGCTGTTCGATGTCGCCCTGCATCAGCTCGGCTACGCGGCGGTTTGGTACTTGAACGAAGAGGACGTGTCCCGCCGCCAGCCACGCAGTGCGCACGCGGCGGTGGCGCCGGTGCAGACCTTTCCCACCGCCGATGGCTGGATCTTCGTGATGTGCATGACCGACAAGTTCTGGGTCAACTTCGTCACCGCCATCGGTCGTGCCGACCTTGCCGACGACCCGCGCTTTTCGAGCCAGGCTGTGCGGCGCGAGCATCGCGAGGCCCTGACCCAGGTGCTCGATGCGGAAATGCGGCGGCGCACGACCGGCGATTGGTTGCAGGCTTTTTCCGGCCTGCTGCCGGCCGGCCCGGTGCTCGACATGGACCAGGCGCTCAATTCGCCCTTCGTTGCCGAAGTTGGCATGGTACGCAGCGTGCCGCATCCCGCGCGCGGCGATCTCAAAGTATTGGCCAATCCCCTGAAAATCGATGGCGAGCGCCCCGCGCAAGCCGCCGCCCGCGACCTCGGGGCGGATAGCGAAGCGGTGCTAGCCGAAGTCGCCGCACCGACTTTGCCGGTGCGGGTGCGCGCATGAAGCTCGACGGCTATCGCGTTATCGATCTGTCATCGTTTCTGCCAGGCCCGTTCCTGACCATGACGCTTGCCGATCACGGCGCCGAGGTGATCAAGGTCGAACCGCCCGGCGCCGGCGATCCCGGGCGGCAGATTGGCCTTGCCGATGGCCCCTCGACGGTATTCTTCCGCAATCTGAACCGCGGCAAGAAGAGCGTCGTGCTTGACCTCAAGCAGGCGGCCGACCAGGAACTGCTGCTGCGGCTGTGCGACACGGCCGACGTTTTCCTGGAGACCTTCAGGCCGGGCGTAGCTGAGCGGCTGGGGATCGGCGCCGACGTGCTGTTGGCGCGCAACCCGCGCCTCGTCTACTGCTCGATCAGTGCCTTTGGTCGAGCGGGCGCCTACGGCGCGCGGCCGGCGCATGACCTTGCGCTCCAGGCGATCAGCGGCGCCCAGAGCATCACCCTCGGCAACGACGGGCAACCGGCGATGACCGCCATCCCGATCGCCGATCAGCTGAGCGCGCTACACGGGCTGTCCGCCATCCTAATGGCGCTGGTGCGGCGCCAGAGCACGGGGCGCGGCGACGTCATCGATATCGCCATGCACGATGCCACCTTGGCGGCGTGCGCCAATATCCTCGGGCCGACCTTGGCCGAGCATCGCCAGCCCGAGCCCAAGCACGAGCGCAATACCGGCGGCGCCGCCTTCTACCAGATCTACCGGACCGGCGATGGCCGCCACCTGGTGTTGGCCGGCCAGGAGATGAAATTCATCGAGACCTTGCTCGGCGCCCTCGGCCGGCCCGACCTGATCGGGCCGTGCCGCCAGGGTCCGGGCCCGCACCAGCAACCGGTGATCGCCCTCCTCAGCGAGGTGTTCGCGCGCCAGACGCTGGCCGAGGCGGTGGCCTGGTTGTCGGGGCTCGATGTGTGCTTCGCCCCGGTCAATACGCTGCCCGAGGCGTTGGCGGATGCCAACGTGGCCGCCCGCGGCATGCTGATCACCGACGCGCTCGGCCGGCGGCACATTGCTCCCGTGATCCGCTACCAGCAAGAGCCGGCCCGCCCCGGCTTGATGGAGCCGGCACTGGGCGCGCACAGCCAAGAGATCTTGGCGCCGCTGCGCGCCGCGCCGGCGCCCACTCGGTCCGCCTAGGTGGCGGCCGCCAGCCGCCGTTGCTTTTACGCACAAGCCTTAAGCCCGCGCCGGGGCTGCCGCTTGGGCGAGCCCGCCGGCGCCTGCGCGCAGGCACCCGGCAGCGGCCTTCGGTGGCGTCCGCAACCATTTTGCGCAAAGTCTCACGTGGTGCGGCGAAAGCTCGTGGATGGAACGCAAAAAACACTCTACGAATCGCGCCCTGTCGCTGTATGTTAAAGGCCCATGGCGCGGTACATCTTCATTACCGGCGGCGTGGTCTCCTCGCTCGGCAAAGGGCTGGCTTCAGCGGCTCTTGGGGCTCTCCTACAGGCACGCGGCTATTCGGTTCGGCTGAGAAAGCTCGATCCCTATCTCAATGTCGACCCCGGCACCATGAGCCCTTACCAGCACGGTGAGGTGTTCGTGACCGACGATGGGGCCGAGACCGACCTCGACCTTGGCCACTACGAGCGGTTTACCGGCGTTCCCGCAAAGCGGTCCGACAACATCACCACCGGCCGGCTGTACCAGGACATCCTGGCCAAGGAGCGGCGTGGCGACTACCTCGGCGGCACCGTCCAGGTGATCCCGCATGTGACCGACGCGATCAAAGAGTTCGTGCGCTGTGGCAACGACGACGTCGATTTCGTGCTGGTGGAGATCGGCGGCACCGTTGGTGACATCGAAGGACTGCCGTTTTTCGAGGCAATTCGCCAGCTCGGCAACGAATTGCCGCGCGGCCAATCGGTGTTCATCCATCTGACTTTGCTGCCGTTCATCCCCAGCGCCGGCGAGCTCAAGACCAAGCCGACACAGCACTCGGTGAAAGAACTGCGATCGATCGGTATCCAACCCGATATCTTGCTCTGCCGCTGCGATCGCGAGGTGCCGCGCTCGGAGCGCAGGAAGATCGCGTTGTTCTGCAATGTGCGTGAGGAAGCGGTGATCCAGGCGCTCGACGTCGCCTCCATCTACGAGGTGCCGCTGGCCTATCATCGAGAAGGGCTCGACCAACAGGTGTTGGCCGCGTTCGGCATTAAGGACGCCAGGCCGCCGCAGCTGGAGAAATGGCAGGCGATCGCCAGCGCCATTGCCAATCCCGAAGGCGAGGTAACGATCGCCGTGGTCGGCAAGTACACCGGGCTCAAGGACGCCTACAAGTCGCTCAACGAAGCGCTGTTCCACGGTGGCATCGCCAACCGGGTGAAGGTGAAGCTCGAGTGGATCGAAAGCGAGGTGTTCGAGCGCGAGGACCCGGCCCCCTATCTTGAAAACGTGCACGGCATCCTGGTGCCGGGCGGCTTCGGCGAACGGGGCTCGGAGGGCAAGATCCTAGCCGCCCGCTTTGCCCGCGAGCGCGCGGTGCCGTACTTCGGCATCTGCTTTGGCATGCAAATGGCCGTGATCGAGGCGGCGCGCGACCTGGCCGGCGTCAAGCTCGCCGGCTCGACCGAGTTCGGGCCGACGCCGGAGCCGGTGGTCGGGCTGATGACCGAGTGGATGCGCGGCAATGAACTGGAGACGCGCGTTGCCAATGGCGATCTCGGCGGCACCATGCGGCTCGGCGCCTATCGGGCGATACTGGCCAACGGCAGTCGGGTGGCGAAGATTTACGGGGCTAACGAAATTTCCGAGCGTCACCGCCACCGTTACGAGGTCAACACCCGCTACCGCGAGCGCCTGGAGGCCGCCGGCGTCAAATTCTGCGGCATGTCGCCGGACGGGTTGTTGCCGGAAATCATCGAGCTGCCGAACCATCCGTGGTTCATCGGCGTGCAGTTCCACCCCGAACTGAAATCGCGCCCGTTCGAGCCGCACCCGCTGTTTGCCTCCTTCATCCAGGCAGCGGTCGAGCAAAGCCGACTGGTGTAGGCCCGCCCGGGGGCGAGGGGACGGCGTCGGCATGGGCGAAGCTCGGCCGGCCCCGGCCCGCAGCCGCGGACCGCAACCGGGGCGGCCGTCGGTCGGCGGGCGGACTAGAGCCGCGTGACGTGGGCCGAAACGCACTGCCAACGGCCGTCGCGCCAGTGCCAGTCGTCGGTGTAGCGGCCAGCGCCCTCCGCGCCATCCGGCCGCTGGTAGCTGGTGCGGGCGTGAATGATGGCGAAATCGCCAAACAGGCGGATCACGACGTCGTGCGGACGGATATTTTTGACGCTCGAGCCGCGGCCGATCTGGGCAAGAAAGGCGTTGCGGTCGACCAGGCTGCCGTCGGGATTGGTATTGAAGAAATCGGTGGCGAGGTTGGCCTCGAACCAGGCCACATCGGCTTCGTCGACGGCGCGAACGTAGTTGCGGTTGAGCTCGCTCAAGGTCTGCTGCGGTTGGTCGTCGGCCATAGCTCACTCCCTGCCTAAAGGCGATCGGTGTGTCATAGCACGCGGCCCGCGGCGCGCCAGCCGGCGGGCTGGCGCGGCAACTTGCGGGCGGCGCGCCCGTTTGCGCCCCTTGCGATCGGGGCATGCTGGCGGGGGGTTGCTGCGGGGAGCCATGCCATCATCACCATCGATGCCCGGGTGCATGCCTATGAGCGCGACAACCCAGGCCGGCCGTAGGCGGGGGTTGTGCATGGCCCCCCACAGGGTCACCGGCGGTGACATGGTGGCGGCCAAGGATGTGGTCGGCGTCGATGGCGCGCAGTTGGTGTCACCCTTCACCATCCATCGCTACGACCCCAGTTACGCGCTGCTGGTTAAAGCGGCGCATCCCGGTCGCTTTGGCCTGATCACGCCGGTCGATCCCGCCGATCCGGCGGTGGCCGACACCGTCGCCGCGTGGGCCGGTGATCAGCGGTCGTGGGAACGACTAATCGCTAGCGCCAAGGGCGCAAGTCGCACTCGTGACCTACCTCGAGCTTGCGGTTCGGCGTCTCGCCGGTAATTTAGCCTTCGGACAGATCAGAATTCTTTGATGAAACCCGCGACCAGCAAGAGGGGATGGAGGAAGATCCCTTGGCGTCGAAAAGTCCAATTCTCATTGTCGGCGGCGGGCTTGGCGGACTTACGGCCGCGTTGGCCCTGGCCCGTCACGAGTGGCCCGTCATTGTCCTTGAAGGCGCTCCCGCATTTGGTGCCATTGGCTATGGAATCCAATTTGGCCCCAACGTCTTTCACGCGCTCGATCGCATCGGCGTGAGCGAGGCAGTGCTCGAGAAAGCCGATTGTCCGCCGGCCCTGCTGATGCTCGACGCACTCAACGGCAAGGAAGTAACGCGCGTGCCGACTGGTGCCTCGTTTCGCGCTCGCTTCAAATATCCCTACATCATCATCCACCGCATCGATATGCACAATGCCTTGCTCGACGCTTGTCGACGCGACCCATTGATCACCCTCATGCCCGACGCCATGGTGGTGCAGTTCGACGACCGCGGCGACGTCGTTAGCGTGACAACGGAGGACGGGCGCAGCTTCCAGGGTGCGGCTCTGATCGGCGCTGACGGGATCCGCTCGCGCATGCGCGCCCAACTGTTTGCCGATGGCGACCCGTTGCCGAATGGGTTCATGGGATTCCGAACCCTCGTGCCGATGGAAAAGGTCACCGCTGAGATTGAACGCGACATCGTGGCATTGTGGGGCGGCCCCGGCTTCCACATCGTGCATTATCCCCTACGCCACGGGTCGCTCCTGAACATCGTGGCAGTGTTTCGACGTGCGGCCCATCCCGAGCGAGGTGATATCGGGGCCTATCGTGCGGAACTCGAGCATGCCTACCGCAACGCCCATCCTACGATGAAGGCGCTGTTGGCGATGCTTGATCTTGGACGGCGGCAGGCGGTCGGTGATCGCGACCCGATCCGGCATTGGCATAAGGGTCAAGTCGTTCTCCTGGGCGACGCCGCCCATCCCACTCTGCAATCACTTGCCCAAGGCGCATGCATGGCCATCGAGGATGGCTTTTGCCT
>DATFXD010000249.1:0-2360 GCA_035258605.1 Hyphomicrobiaceae bacterium
CGAAGAGCTCGAGTGCGATTGGAACAAAGTAAAGGCGGAACAGATCACGCCGGGGCAAAACCTCGCCCGCAAGCGCGTCTGGGGCGAGATGTCGACCGGCGGCAGCCGCGGTATCCGCACCTCGCAGGACTATGTTCGCCGCGGCGGCGCCGCCGCGCGCATCATGCTGCTGCAGGCCGCGGCCGAGGAATGGAAGGTGCCGGTTGGCGAATTGGCGGTCGCTGATGGTGTCATCAGCCACGCCGCATCCGGGCGTTCACTGAGCTATGGCAAGCTCGCTGCCGGCGCCGCCAAGCTCGACGCGCCGGACCCCAAGGCTATCAAGCTCAAGGATCCGAAAGACTGGAGGATCGCCGGCAAGCCGATGAAACGGCTCGATACCGCCAACAAGCTCGACGGTAGCAAGGTTTTTGCTATCGACGTCAAGCTGCCGGACATGCTGTGCGCCGCGATCAAGGATTGCCCGGTATTCGGCGGCAAGCTGGCGAGCTACGACGAAGCGAAGATCGCGGGCCGGCCAGGCGTGCGCAAGGTCGTCAAGGTGAAGGACACCGCCGTCGCGGTCGTTGCCGATACCTGGTGGCGGGCCAAAACCACGCTCGACGCCCTTCCGATCGTTTGGGATGAGGGAGCGAGCGCATCCGTGTCGAGCGCTACGATCGCGGAGCACCTCAAGGAAGGGCTCACCGCGACCGGCACCAATGGCGACCGCAAGAATGGCGACGCGCGCAAAGCGATCGAAACCGCAGCCAAAAAGGTCGAGGCAGTCTACGGCACGCCCTTCCTTGCCCACGCGACCATGGAGCCCATGAACGCCACGGTGAAACTCTCGGCCGACAAAGCCGAGCTGTGGGTGCCGACACAGAACGCGGAAGCTTCCCTCGCCGCCCTGTCGGAGGCGTCCGGTGTGCCGCTCGCCAAGTGCGAGGTCTACAAGATGGACCTCGGCGGCGGTTTCGGCCGGCGCGGCGGCACCCAGGATTACGTCCACCAGGCGGTGGCGATTGCGAAGGAGTTCCCGGGAGCCCCGGTCAAGCTGATCTGGAGCCGCGAGGAAGACCAGGCGCACGATTTCTACCGGCCGATCTCGCAGTGTCGGCTCGCCGCCGGGCTTGATGCGAGCGGCAACCTGGTCGGCTTCCACGTACGCGTGTCCGGCCAATCGATCAACGCCACCTTGAATCCGGCCGGCATCGTCAACGGCAAGGACATGCGCCAGCTGCAGGGATTCTCGGAGCAGCCCGGCGATGCCCAGCTCGGCTACACCGTGCCGAACCTCCTGATCGAATACGTCATGCGTAACACGCATGTGCCGGTCGGTCCCTGGCGCGGCGTCAACACCAATCAGAACGCCGTCTACATGGAATGCTTTATGGACGAAGTGGCGCGGGCGGCCGGCAAAGACCCGCTCGAGTTCCGACGCGCGCTCATGCGCCAGCATCCCAAGCATCTTGCCGTGCTCAACGCCGCGGCGGAGAAAAGCGATTGGGGCAAGCCGCTGCCTGCTGGCGTCCATCGCGGCATCGCGCAGTTCATGGGCTACGGCAGCTATTCGGCCGCCGTCGCCGAGGTCTCGGTCAGCGACCGCGGCCAGCTCAAGGTTCAGCGCATGGTGCTCGCGCTCGATTGCGGCCATGCCGTCAATCCGGGCCAGATCGCCGCGCAGGTCGAAGGCTCGGTGGCCTATGGCCTGACCGCTACGCTCTACGGCGAGTGCAAGGTCAAGGATGGGCGCATGGTGGACTTGAACTTCGACAGCTACCAGATCATGCGGCTCGCCGAGATGCCGAAGGTGGAAACGGTCATCGTGCCGAGTCACGATTTCTGGGGCGGCGTCGGCGAGCCGACCATCTCCGTGGTGGCGCCCGCGGTGCTCAACGCCATTTATGCCGCAACCGGCAGGCCCGTGCGCCAGCTGCCGCTGAAGAACGTCAGGTTGGTTTAGAGCGGCCCACGCAGGCACGCGTCCAAATATCCCCGGGGCAAAGCCCCGGGGTTTTCACATCATTGATGCCGCGTCGGGTCGCGCGGAACAAAGGCCGGGCTGGCAACGGCGGCGGCAGATCTGCACCGCTTGCGTTGGATGGTCGGCGCGCCCAAGATGCCTCCAAATAGCGGCACCGGAACGATCCGCCAGAAAGTTCAAGCCGCAAGCAGCGAGGCCATGCCCCAAACCCTGTTCGACAAGATCTGGCAGGCCCATCTGGTGGCGCGGCGCGCCGATGGCCGCGACCTCATCTATATCGACCGGCACGTGCTGCACGAGCTGCACGCGCCCCACGCCTTTGAACAACTGGAGAAGCAGCACCGGCGCGTGCGCAGGCCGGATCTGACCTTCTCCATGCAGGACCATACCGTCG
>DATFXD010000250.1:0-2209 GCA_035258605.1 Hyphomicrobiaceae bacterium
CGCTACGCGTCCCGAGTTGACACTCTCGCCGATGACCGGGATGCTGGCGGGATACTCTGGTCGGGAGGATACCTGATGGTTGGTGTGCTGCCACTGAAGACACGGTCGCTCAGCGAGACGGTTTCCGCCCAAGAATGGCAAACGCGCGTCGATCTGGCCGCGTGTTACCGGCTAATGGCGCTCTACGGCATGACCGATCTCGTCTATAACCACATCACCGCACGCGTGCCCGGCGACGGTCATGTCCTGATCAATCCCTACGGCATGCTGTACGACGAGATTACGGCATCGAGCCTGATCAAGATCGATCTTGACGGCAATACCGTGCTGCAGCCCGAGCACGACTATTCCGTCAACGCCGCGGGCTATGTCATCCACAGCGCCGTGCACACCGCCAGGCCTGACGCGGAATGCGTGATCCACACCCACACCCGGGCCGGGAGCGCGGTCAGTGCGCTGGCGGACGGTCTATTGCCCCTGTCGCAGACGGCGATGCGCTTTGCCGGACACCTCGCCTACCATGACTACGAGGGGCCGGCTTTCAACAGAGGCGAGCGCCAGCGCCTGGTGGCCGACCTCGGCGGCAACAATGCGATGATCTTGCGCAATCACGGCTTGTTGGTGTGTGCGCCGACGATCCCACAGGCATTCAATCTGATCTACTGGCTGGAGCAGGCCTGCAGGATCCAGGTCGACGTTCTGTCCTGCGGTCGCGCGCTCAAGGTGCCGGCAGCCGAGGTGGTGACGGCCACCGCCGAGGCCCTGGCCGGTGCGGAGATAACCCTCGACAATGAGGCGAGCACCAATCCGCATATGACGGCCGGCACCCAGCGCCGTCAGACCGGGTATGGTTTGTTGGAATGGCCGGCGCTCAGACGCCGGCTCGATCGCCTGGACCCCAGTTACGCCGATTGAGCGGGTAGCGAGTGGACACCTCAGTAGATGGTCACGCCGCTGTCGACCGACAGAATTTGCCCGGTGGTAATTTCCGATTCATCTGAGGCCAGATACACGGCCATGTTGGCGATGTGGATCGGTTGCCCCAGTCCCAGCAGGTGACTGGCGGCCAGCTTGCTGATGTTGGCGTTACCTGCGAGCAGCCGCTTGACGCGCGGGGTGAGTGTCACCGATGGCGCAATCGCATTCACCCTGATCTTGTGCGGCGCGTATTCGACCGCCATCGACCGGGTCATGGAGGCAACGCCGCCCTTGGCCGCCGTGTAGCAATCGCGGCCGGGCAAAGCCATCAGCGCCACATTCGAGGTCATGTTGATTACCGAGCCGCCGCCGGCCTGGATGATGTGCGGGATGGCGAGCTTGGCACAGAGGAAGGTGCCGAACAGGTCAAGCGTGATGGCGCGCCAGAACTCCTGTTCCGGCGCTTCGGTCACTGGCCCATCCTGCAACGTCGAGCCACCGGCGTTGTTGTGGAGGATATCAAGCTTGCCGTAGCGGGCGATGGTTTCAGCCAATGCCGCCTCGACGCTGGCTCGCTCGGTCACGTCGCAGGCTATGAAGAGACCATCGCCACCCGAGTTGGCAGCCTTGGCACGCGCCACGGCGGCGGCCGCCTCGCCGGCCGCGAGATCGATGTCGGCCACCACCACCTTGGCCCCTTCTTCGGCAAAGCGCTCGGCGGTGGCGGTACCAATGCCGCCGCCGCCGCCGGTGATAAAGGCAACCTTGCCTGCCAGTCGCAGCATCCCACTAGCTCTCCTGCTGTGCCGCCCGCGGCGTTGCCGGTACGATTTCGGCGTCCTTCTTGGGGATCAGGTCGTAGGGCAGCGCAAAGCTGGGCATCGCCTTGAGCCGATGCGACCAGGCTACCAGGCTCGGCCAACGGGTGATGTCAAAACCGCCTTCGGCCATAAACACCATGCGCCCCCAGCAACCGATGTCGGCGATGCTGCAGGCATCGCCGACGAGCCATTCGCGACCCTCCAGCGCTTTGTCGATAAAGCTCAAAGCGCCCTCCGCAAGCGGGCGGAAATGCGCCATCACCGCCGCATCGACCTCGCGAAAGCGGCTGAAATGGCGCACGCGCGCCACATTGGTGATGGCATCGGCCTCCCACGATAGCCACTCGCGCGCCTGCCACCGCTGCGCTTCGCTGGCGGGCTCGAACGCCCCGGTGACGCGGGCGAGGTAGTCCAAGATGACGTTGGATTGCACGATCGTGAGGCCGCGATGGCGAAGTACCGGCACCTGG
>DATFXD010000251.1:0-13086 GCA_035258605.1 Hyphomicrobiaceae bacterium
ATGCCGGGTTCGATCACCGGTTCGTTCGCCGGAGAGGCGGCGGAATTCCGCGCCTCGCTCGCCGGTCAGCCCTGGTTGATCCTGGCCGCGGTGGCGGCGATCTATATCGTGCTCGGCGTGCTTTACGAAAGCTACGTGCACCCACTGACGATCCTGTCGACCTTGCCATCGGCCGGCATCGGCGCGCTATTGGCGCTGCTCGCTGTCGGCGAGCACCTGACGGTGATTGGCGTGATCGGCATCATCCTGCTGATGGGTATCGTGAAGAAGAATGCCATCATGATGATCGATTTCGCCATCGACGCCGAACGCGAGCGGGGGCTGGCTCCGGAGGCCGCGATCATCGAAGCCTGCCGTCTGCGGTTCCGTCCGATCATGATGACGACCCTGGCCGCACTGTTCGGCGCGCTGCCGCTTGCGCTGGCCAAAGGTGCCGGCGCGGAACTGCGCATGCCGCTCGGCGTCAGCATCATCGGCGGCCTGCTGTTGAGCCAGGTGCTTACCCTCTACACGACGCCGGTCATCTATTTGACGCTCGATGGCATTCGCCGTCGGCTGATCGACTTGCGGCCGCCCCGGCAAAGGCCGGACCCGCCGCCGCCGGTAGCGCCATGAACCTGGCAGCGCCATTCGTCGTGCGACCGGTCGCCACCACGCTGCTGTCGATCGGCCTATTGCTGGTCGGCATTGTCAGCTATCAAAACCTACCGGTCGCCAGCATGCCGACCGTCGACCTGGCGACCGTGCGGGTATCGGCGAGCCGCCCGGGTGCCGACCCGGAGACGATGGCCTCCAGCGTGGCAGCACCGCTGGAACGCCGGCTCGGCGCCATCGCCGGCGTCACTGAGATCACTTCGGTCAGCGCGTTAGGGTCTGCAACGATTTCGATCCAGTTCGACCTGGCGCGTCAGATCGACAAGGCGGCACAGGATGTTCAGGCCGCCATCAATGCGGCCGCCGCCGACCTGCCTTCCGACATGCCGACCTTGCCGACGGTCCGCAAGTCCAACCCGGCGGCCTCACCGATCCTGGTGATCGCCTTGACGTCTGCCACCTTGCCGACCAGCGCGCTCTATGACGCCGCCGACTCGGTCCTGGTGCAACGGCTATCGCAGGTGGACGGCGTGGCCGACGTTGTCGTCAACGGTGCCGAGCAACCCGCCGTTCGCGTCGAGGTCGACCCGGCGGTGATTGCCGCCTCCGGCATCTCGCTCGAACAGATTCGCACCGCCATTGCCAACGGTGCGGCGCTTGGGCCGGTTGGAATGCTCGAGGGAACTCGCCAGTCCGAAATCCTCAAGGTCAACAGCCAGTTTCAGAACGCCTCGGAATATGCCTCCCTGGTGCTGCGCGCGCCCAATGGCACCGTGCTGCGGCTCACCGATCTCGCCAAGGTCACCGATGGGGTGCGCAACGTGCGCGCCGCAGGCACCTACGATGGGCGGCCGGCGGTAATCATCACCATTACCAAGTCGGCCGGCGCCAACGTCGTGGAGACCTCGGACCGCGTGCGCACTCTCCTGCCGGAGTTGAAGCGCTGGATCCCGGCGGATATCGACGTCGCCGTCATGTCGGACCGGACCACGACCATCCGTGCCAGCCTATTGGACATGGAGAAGACACTGCTGATCTCGATCTGCCTGGTGATGGGCGTGGTGTTGGCATTTCTGGGTCGCCTTGTTCCGATGATCGCTGCGGGCATCACCATCCCGTTGGCATTCGCCGGCACCTTCTTTGGCATGTGGCTCGCCGGCTTCAGCATCGACAACCTGTCGCTGATGGCGCTGGCGATCTCGGTGGGGTTTGTGGTCGACGATGCCATCGTCGTGATCGAGAACGTCGTGCACCGCCTGGAGGAGGGCCGGCCGCCGCTGCGGGCGGCGATCGAGGGCGCCGGCAGCATCGCCTTCACGGTGATCGCCATCAGCCTGTCGCTGGTGGCCGCCTTCCTGCCGCTGATGTTCATTGGTGGAACGATCGGACGCTTTCTGCATGAGTTTGCGCTGACCGTCACCTTTGCCATCGCCGTGTCGACGGTGGTGGCACTGACCACGACGCCGATGCTGTGCGGTCAGTACCTGGCCGGCATCGGGCACGGCCGTCACCGGCCGTCGCGCATGACGCGCGCCCTGACGGCAACCGTGTCCGCCTACGAGACCTCGCTCAGGTCCGCACTGCGATACCCCTGGCTGCTGGTGCTCACCTTGGTGCTGACCGTCGTGCTCACCGTGCGGCTGTTCACGGTTATTCCCAAGGGCTACTTCCCGCAGGACGATACCGGCCTGCTGTTTGGGTGGACCCAGGCGGCACCGGACGTTTCCTTTGCCGAGATGCGCCGGCTGCAGTCGGAGGCAGCCAGCGCGGTGGCCACCGACCCGGCGGTGGCGCACGTCGGCTCATTCATCGGCACCTCCGGCTGGATCGCAACGGTCAACAACGGGCGTCTGCTGGTAGCCCTCAAGCCGATTGAGGAACGCCAAATGTCGGCGCAGCGCGTCATTGCTCGGCTGCGCGGCAAGCTGCAATCGATTTCCGGCCTGAGCACCTTCCTGGTACCGACGCAGGACGTGCGCATTGGTGCCCGGCAAGGACGCTCGGACTATCAGTTCACGCTGTGGAGTGCCGACCTCGCACAGTTGAGGGCGGTGGCCCCGCTGGTAGCCGATCGACTACGTCGGCTGCCGGGCATCGTCGATGTCAACACCGACCAGGAGGCGGGCGGGCTGCAGGCCGACCTGGTCATCGACCGGCCAACCGCGGCGCAGCTTCGGGTCGGCGTGCAAGACATCGTCGCGGCTCTCAACGACGTGTTTTCGCAACGCCAGGTCGCCGTCATCTTTGGCGAGCGCAACCAATACCGAGTGGTGCTGGCAGTTGAGCCGAAGCTCGGACGCACGCCCGATGACATGAAAAACGTCTACGTGCCGAACAAGTCCGGCAGCCAGGTTCCGCTGGCGGCGGTAGCCAGCACCGGCCACTCTCTGGCGCCCCTGGTCGTCAACCATCAAGGTCAGTTCGCAGCAATCACCATCAGCTACAGCCTGGCTCCCGGCGTATCGATCGGTGAGGCGACGCAGGCAATCCGTGCCGCGGTGACCGGTATGGCCCTGCCAGAAGCGGTGCACTCGGAGTTTGCCGGAGACGCGGCGGCGTTCACGCAATCGGCTAATGATCAGACGCTGCTTATCATCGCCGCACTGGTCGCCATCTACATCCTGCTCGGCGTGCTTTATGAGAGCCTCGTGCACCCGCTCACAATTCTGTCGACGCTGCCGTCGGCGGGACTGGGCGCTCTGCTCACCTTGAAACTGACCGGCACCGAGCTGACGATCGTGGCCTTCATCGGCATCATTCTCCTGATCGGCATCGTCAAGAAGAACGGCATCATGCTGGTCGATCACGCCCTCGATCTGCAGGCTCGCGAACGGCTCGATCCGCATGCAGCCATCGTGCGTGCCGCAAGTGAACGCTTTCGGCCGATCCTGATGACCACGCTGGCGGCCATGCTTGGCGCGCTGCCGTTGCTGCTCGGCGAAGGCCCCGGTTCCGAGTTGCGGCGGCCGCTGGGAATCACGGTGTTCGGGGGCTTGTTGCTGTCGCAGCTGCTGACGCTCTACACCACGCCCGCCGTCTATCTGGTGATGGACCGACTGGGACGCCGGCGTGATCGGCGCATGCCGCCTGAAGCGGCGGCGGCCAGTCGCCCCAGTAAAGGCTGAATTCGTGTTTGGCCGCTTGCGGCCAATGCTTGCGGCAAGCCACACCACGCCTGGCCAACGGCATTGACTGGGTGCCCGTGCGCGTCCGCTCAATTGCCGACAATAAACTTGACTTATTTTGTCAAGAATATACTGCTAGCCGCCTGGTCCTGCCGGGCCTCCCACCCGGTGCACGGAGGTAGCGCAAGCATGACTGTACCAGGCGCGCCGTCTCGCCCGCCGATGCCGTCCTTGGCGGCAGGCTCGACCCCAGAAGAGGTTTCGCACCCCAGCCGACGGCGCCTGACGTTGTGGCAGCTGGAGGGCAGCCTGCAGTGCTCCGTGATTGGTACCTGCCTCAACGACGCCGATCTATCGGCAGCAATGCGCAGGAGCGGCCTCACGGTCGAGAAGAACGCCCGCAGCCATGACCTTCACAGCTATTGCGTAACCGCTGCCCAACAGGACTGCCCGCTGGCGCGCTCACTCAACAAGGCGCTTGAGCGTCGGTTTGCCGGCGCGGTGCGCATGATGGGCCGGGCCAGTACCCCTGAGGCCATGCAGGCGGTGTGGCAGCAGCTGCGCGACAGCGGACAGATCGCGGCCGGTTATTGGGCCCTGATGTCGCACGCAGGGGTTCCCGCCTCGCTTAGGGTGGGCGTGTTCGGCGAGGTCCACATGCTGTCGCATCTCAATGGCCAGGGCGCCAGCCAGCTGGCAGTACGGCTCGCGCAAACCGAGGGCAAATGCCGCGAGTTGGCAGGACGTTTGCGCCGGTCCGAGCGGGCCCGTCTGGAGGTGCTGCGGGAACGGGATGCGGCCCGCCGCTCGCCCATTGATAAGCATCCTCGGCCGGCACTGGCGGGTGGCGCCGAACCGCTGGCCATCGCGCGGACCGGCAGCATCGGCCGCCTGCACGGCAGGCTCGCCAAATGCGAGCGCGCACTGATCGCGGCGCGCGTAAGAGCGCGCCAGGCCGAGGCCACCGTTGCCCGCCTCACGGTGCAACATGCGCCAGGACGCCAATCGGATGCCCGCAGCATCGATGTCACCGGCATTCGGCCGCGATCGGCGCGGCAACTGCAGTCGCTGCGGCGGCACCGCATCTTGTATCTGGGCGGACGCAGAAGCCTGTTGCCACACCTGCGAACGGCTGCTGAAGCGCGGGTAGCTCAGTTCCTTCACCACGACGGTGGACAGGAAGACAGCCTGCACCGTATCGAGGAGTTGATCGAGGGCTGCGATGCGGTCATATGTCCGGTCGACTGCATCAGCCATGGCGCCTGTCGGATGGCGAAGACCATCTGCCATCGCCTCAACAAGCGCTTTTTGCCGATCCCCACCGCCAGCCGCAGCGGCTTGGAGCGGGCGCTCGATCTATTAGCCTCCAACCGGCAGTGATGCTGGGTGGACCGATAGGGAAAGTTTAACGCGCGCCCTGGCAGGCGCCAGCGGCCAAGGTCAGCTTCGCCCCGCGCGCCCCCGCGTGCTGCACTGGCCCCGCCCGATCGAGATCGGCAGCGCCACAGCTGGCGCTGTGAGGGGCCCCAACATGGGCCGCCTTTACAGCAGCGAACCGGCGCCAGCCCAAGCATCGCGTCGCCAACGCAAAGCATCGCCTCCAGGTCCTCCAGGTCATCCGGCAGATGGACTTTGATGATGGCGATACCTCCGGTTACTGAGCGAACCGCGCGGGCCCCCAACGATGGGGCGCAGCAGCATTGTGCTGCCGGTGGCGGCCGCCAGCTCGCGGCAGCAACCTTACCTCGGGCGCAGCCTTTGATTACCTCGCCGAGGCAACCGGGATCACGCCGCGCCCTGGCGGTGGCATGGTCAAGCCTCGCGCAGTACGACGCCTTGTGGCACATTGGCTGCCGGAGAAGGCGCGCGCAATGAAAGTGACCCAATAATGATCACCAAATTCGTTACCGTGTACCCCGGCCATATTGATCTGCCCGACATGGGCCAGGATGCAACGCCTGCCAACGAGCGTCGCTACACAAACGAAGAGCTTGCCTCCGTGTTCGACAAGACGGAGGCGGTCGCCACCAAGATGGATCAACTGGGCTTCGACACGCTGTGGCTCGCCGAGCACCATTTCCAGCACGAAGGCTACGAATGCATTCCCAATATCCTGATGTTGGCGGTGCATCTGGCGCATGTAACGAAGCGCTTGCGCATCGGCTGTGGGTTCAACATTGCGCCGATGTGGCACCCGCTGCGTTTGGCTGAGGACTTTGCGGTCGCCGACATCTTGACCAAAGGACGCACCGTGTTCGGGGTTGGGCGCGGTTATCACACCCGCGAGGTCGAGAGCTTCGGCGCGCCGATGCAGGATGCCAATGCCAACCGCGAGCTCTTCGAGGAGCAGGTCGAGATCATTTTCAAGGCCTTCAACCAAGAGTCCTTCTCGCACAAGGGTAAACACTACACGCTACCGCCATCGGTGCCTTATCGCGGCTACGATCTCAAACAGCTCACCTTAGTACCGCGCCCCATCAACCGCCCGGTCGAATGCTGGCAGCCGATAGTCAGCGCCAATGCGCGTGGGCTCGACTTCATGGTGCGGCACGGTATCAAGGGCGCCGTTGGCGGCGGCGCCGCCACCATGGCGGAGGGACCGATCCAGGCTTATCGCGAGGCCGCCGCACGCGCCGGCAAGGAGCTGATGCTGGGGGAAGACCTGACCGTCGGCATCTTTTTCTATGTTGCCGATACGCGTGACAAGGCGATCCGCGAACTCACGCCATACTTCGAGGAGCACGTGAAGATGTTCGCCCCGCTCGGGTTTGTGCCGGGTATCACCTCAGCGCAAGTGACGGCGGCGGCCAAGCGGGGCGGCTGGAGCCAAGCGGGTGTGCCGACGCTCGACCATTATATGAAGCTTGGCTCGTGGTTTGCGGGCACGGCTGAACAGCTGGTCGAACACCTCAAGCGGCTCGAAGCGCGCTTTCCGGGCATGCAGCATATCAATCTGAGCACCAGCTTGTGCACGCCGAAAACCGTGATGCTCGAACAGTTCCAGCGCGTCGCCGAGGAGGTGATGCCAATGTTCCGCTGAGGTCTCGCGCTGGCCTGGTGGCGCCCTCGCCGCAGGGCCATGTTGCGGCAAGGGGTCCGAATTTGCGCAAGCTTGAGGGGAGGATTTGATGCTGATCAGCTTAAAGGGTAAGCGCACCGTCGTCACCGGCGGCAGCCGAGGTATCGGGCGCTCGATCGCACTGGCGTTCGCGGGGGCCGGGGCGGCCGTTTCGATTTGCGCGCGCGGGCAGGCAGCACTCGACACCACCAGCAACGAGATTCTGGCGCACGGGGTCAAGGCGCACGCCGGCATCTGCGACCTCGCCGACAAGGACGCCATTGCCGCCTACATCGCGGCGGCAGCTACGGCGCTCGGCGGCATCGACATCCTGGTCAATAATGCGTCCGGGTTCGGCGGCAGCGACGACGAAGCTGGCTGGGCCAAGAGCATCGATATCGACGTGTTGGCCACCGTGCGCGCCTCGCACGCCGCGGTGCCCCTGATCGAGAAAGCCGGTGGCGGCGCGATCCTCAACATTTCATCGATCTCGGCCTATCGGGCCAGCGCACGCACTGCGCCCTACGCGGCGGTGAAAGCCGCGGTGATTAGCTACACCATGTCACAGGCACTCGCCCTGGCCGCGAAGAAAATCCGGGTGAATGCGATCGCGCCTGGGTCGATCGAGTTTCCGGGCGGCACTTGGGAGCGGCGCAAGACTTCGGATCCAAAACTCTACAATGCGATCCTGCGCTCGATCCCGTGGGGGCGGCTCGGCACGCCCGAGGAGGTCGCCAATACCGCCGTGTTCCTGTGTAGTGACGCGGCAACGTGGGTGACGGGACAGACGCTGTCGGTTGATGGTGGACAATTTCTGGCGTGATGCCATTGCCGCGGCGCCCACGCCGGCGGCGAAGGCCGCGGGCAGCCTCGGCTTTTCGGCGCCGGACCCGTCTTAGCCTGATCACTGTCAGCGAACAATCGAGACCGTCATGCCCGGCTCGTACATGCTCGAATCCCCTTGTGGATCGAGGCGCAGCCGCAAGGTGTTACGGTCGTGATCGCCGACCGCGCGCTCGGCCTGCCAGGTCGCGAAGGTGCCGAGTGGCCGCAGCTCGGTGACGATAGCCGGCGCCATATCGGCGGTGCCGGCGCGCGCGACCTGGACCGCGGTGCCAACAGTCAGGCCGTGCAACAGGTCTTCGCGCGCGTTGAACGACAGCCACGGCTTGTCGGTCGCCGCGATTGCGATTACCGGCTGGCCGGCGTGCACGTTCTCGCCGATCTCGGCGACGATCACACTGACCACGCCGTCAACGGGGGAGCGCAGCACGGTCTTGCCCAGATGCCGCTCGAGCACAGCCAGCGCCGCACCCGCGGCCTGCACCTGTGCATCCGCGATGGCGCGCTCCTCTGGCGTCGGCCCAGCGACCGCGGCGGCGTGATTGGCCTCCGCTTTGGCAACATCGGCTCGCGCGGCGGCGACGTCGTTGGTGGCCTGATCGAAAGCCTGCTGCGAGGCATTGTCGCCGCGCACCAGCGTCGATACACGGACCAGCTGCGCTTCGACGTAGGTTAGCTTCGACTTGGCTTTGGCGATCTCGGCCGCGAGGCCGGCGACCTGTTCGGCTCGCACCCCGGCATAGACGTTGTCGCGGGAGGCGGTGGCGGCATTGAGAGCGGCGCGCGCCTGTGCCACCGCGGCGGTTAATTCAAGCGCCGACAGCTCGGCCACAACGTCGCCGGCGCGCACGCGGGCGCCCTTCTCCACCTTGATGCTTGCAAGCTGGGCGGTAACCTCGGGCGCAAGCCGGATCTCGGTCGTGCGCACGATGCCGGTGATCGGCGCAACCGGCGCGGGGCGCAACAGGAGGTATCCGCCGACGGCTGCTGCGGCCAGGACCATACCGAGCATGACGGTGCGGCGAACGGCTTTAGCCATGGGCGTGCCTCCGCTTGACCAAAACCGCTGACATCACGGCAAGCGCGAAATAGGCGAACGCCAGCGCCCACAAGCCGAGCCAGTCGCGCGCCACCTCCCACAGCCCCGCGCCGAGCTGGTCGATGCGCACGATGCCATCGATCGCGAAATCCGAGGGGAAAATGTATCCGAACGCCTGCACCGGCTTGGGGATTGCCTCGCGCGGCCAGGAAAAGCCGGTCAAAAACAGCTGCGGCAGACTGGTCCCCAGGAAGATCAGCGTTGCGGTTTCCGGGCGCTTGAACCAGGCACCGGCTGCCTGGCCCAAGAAGCTGGTGGCGAGGATGAACACGGATGCCAGCGCGAACAGCTGCAGCGGGTTGCCGAGCGTGGAGAAGCCATAGACGCGCGGCAGCACGATAAGATAAAGCGCAAGCGGCGTGAAATACAGCGTCAGGTGGGCGATGCCGCGCCCGAGCACGTTCGAGAACGCGCCGCCGGCCGCCTGCGCCACCGCCAGGCCAGACAGCACGGCAGTGCCGATCAACAGTGTCTGCTGCAGGATCAGCACGAACGCCCCCGGCACGACATAACTGGCGTAGCCGCCGACCGGATTGAAGATTGGCTGCAGCAAGGTGTCGGTCGGGCTGCTGGCAGCGAGCGTCGCCTTGACGAGACTGCCATCCGTGCGCGCGCCGGCGGCAGCGAGCTCGGAAGAGAGCGTATTGATCGCGATCGCGATGCCGTTGCCGGTGGTCCGGAACAGGAACAGATAGGTGGCATCGGCGTAAATTGGAATATGCGCCGCCAGGCCCTTGAGCACGTCCCGCTCGGTGCCAGGCGGGATGCCGACCACCGCGAACGCCTGGCCGCGGTCGAGCGCGGCATGTGCCTCAGCCAGGGTGTTGGCCCGCACCGCCACACTGACCGCACCGCTCGCATCCAAAGTCTGAACGATGCTGTGGCTCAGATCGCTGAGATCGTTGTCGACGACCGCGATTGGAATCTTGCGCAGGATCTGACCCAGATAGGGTTGCGGATAGAACAGGCCGTAGATCAGTGGCGCCATGATCAGGATGCCGAACGGGCCGCGCATGGCCAGCACACGCCTCCATTCCGCCGTGAAGGCCTCGCCGATGCCGCGCGGTGCGGCGGCGGGCGGCACCGGTTCCGGCGGCGGCGCTTCAGCGCCCATGCTGGCCGCCACCGAGCGCAGACGAAGGACCGCGAGCAACACGAACAGCACAGCCAGTCCCGCCAGGGCTGCGAACTGGCGCGCGGATTCCTCTACCGGCAGCCCGCGCGCCGCCTGCCCGAGCAGCACCGCCATATACCAGCGCAATGGCAGCATCGCGCCCCAGGCGAGAGAGAACGCATTCATGCCAAGGATCGGGAATCCGACCCCGGCAAAGCCGAATGCCGGCGAGATGATGAGGCCGGTGAGGCCAAGCCCGGTCGGCAGATCGAGCACCAATAGCTGCAGGAGGGCTCCAAGCGCCAGGTAGGCAATGACCATCAGCGAACCGGCCGCGACGATCATGGGCAGGTCGCCTTTAAACGAGATCCCAAACAAGCCTTCAAGGATCAACGGAACCGACAGCATGATCAGAAAGAAGATCGCGAACAGTGGCGCCAACTTGCCGGCGAGCGCCACCACCGGATCGCCGCCGGCGCATTGCAGCCAGGCGCGCATGCTGCGCCGTCGGAACTCGGAACCGACCGAATAGCCGGCCGCAAGCGCGACGACGACGTGAACGATCACCGGCAGCAGCGCGCGCAGCAGAAATTGGGCGTAATTGCGCCCCGGATTGACCAGCACGATCGTTTCGGGGACCAAGGATCCAATGCGAGCCGCCTTGGGGGTTACCAGCTCGGTGGCGCTTTTGGTGGCGGCGGACAGGCTGTCGGTCAGGCCCGAAGACGCGACGCCGGCAGCGGTCAGGAACTGCTGGTTATAGAAGGCGACGACCTGCGGGCGGCGCGCGGCCTTGAGGTCACGCTCGAAATTGGCTGGGATGTAGACCGCCGCGATCGCCTCACCACTACGGATCGCCTTGGCCGCGGAGGCGAGATCTCCGGTACGCTCGACAATGCCGAGATTGGGCGAGGCTGCCACCTGTTCCACGAAGGCGCGCGACACCTCGGAACGGTCCTCGTCGACCACCACCACGCCGAGACCACGCATCACCGGGTGACTGAAGGCGGCGGACAAAACGACGAAAGCGAACAGTGGCACGCCAAACATCAGGATCAGTGCCACGGGATCGTGCAACAGCCATCGCAATTCGCGCCTGGCGACCAACCAGAACCCGGGCTTCGAGGCGGCTCTCATCGCGGCCAGTCGAGATAGGCGCTCATACCTGGCCGCAGCTCCGGCATCGGATCGACTGGGTAGGCACGAACCACGAAGGTGCGAAGATCGAAATCGCCGGTGGCGCGGGTGGCGCGCCAGCTCGCATATTCGCCCTTGGTGGCGATTAACTTGACTTCAACCGTGATGCTGCGGTCGCCGAGCGCCGGGACGCGAACGTCGAAACGGTCGCCGAGCTTGAGCGTCCGCACCAAGTCCTCGCGCAAATCAAAGTGGATCCAAAGATCTTTGAGGTCGATCAGCGTGACCAACGGCACGCCGGGCGACACGTATTCGCCCGGCTCAACGTTGCGCTGATAGATCTGCGAAGCCACCGGCGCATAGACCACCATCTGATCGAGGATCGATTGAATGGCCTTAATGTCGGCCAGCGCCTTGGCGACGTTTGCCACCGCGATCTCGCGTTCCTCACGCGTATAACCGTTGACCGCTTGTTCATGGGCCGATTTAGCTTGATCCATGGCGCGCTCGGATTCATGCAAGCTATCGGTCACCTGATCCAGTCGCGCCTGCGGTGCATTGCCGTGCTCCGTCAACTGACGGACGCGTTCATAAGTCTTCTGCGCCAGCACCACAGCCGCCTCAGTCCGATCGAGCTCGGCCTTGCGCGCCGCAATCACCTCGGCCCGGGTGCCGGCCTTGATGTTTGCGAGTTGCGCGTCGGCGACAACCTTGGCGGCAACCGCCTGCTCGTGCTTGGCCACATTTTCGGGGTTGTCTATCCGCACCAGCACGGCATCGGCATCGACGTTCTGGCCGCGTACGACGGGCACATCCCCGACCCGACCGTCTACGCGCGCGGCGATGTCGAGCCGCGTCGCCTCGACTTCGCCCTGTACCAGCAGGGGCTGGCCGCGTACCAGATACCAGATCGATAGCGACGCCACCGCCGCGATGGTCAAGGCCACAATCATGGACGGAATAAGATGCGACGCTGGTTTCTTCTGCTGTCCCACCTCGGCCGGCAGCTCGGGCGCGGGTGGCAGGGGCACGGCTTGGGCCGGCGCGGCTTCCGTTCGAGCCTCAGTTACCTTCAGGTCCATTGTAATTTCCAGCTTCTGGCATTGGCGGACAGTGTGAGCGCTCACTGGCGGAGGCAGCACGGCCCCTGCGGGACGGCCGCGTTCGCTGGTGAACTTCAGCCCTCCGCGCGGTTGCATGTCCTCACTTTGGAGGCGATGGGCGACCTTGGGACCGGATCGATCACTTCATAGACCATAGAAGTGGCCGGCCGGGTCGGTTGCGACGTGACCGCGGCACCGTCTTGCAAAGTAACCTTACCCGGAGCAAACGGCGCGACGGTAGAGCGCAACCGGCTGCAAATCGGCGAAGCGGCCTTGGAAGTCGAAGGCGGCGCGGATGCTCTGGGGCGCATCGGGGTTCGACGGCCGGCGGCGAAGCGGCTCGGAGATTGTTTCCATCCGGCTGCGGCCCCGGCAACACCCAATGACCTGGCACAGCGGGCGTGAAGCGCATGCGCAAAGCGAGGGCGTGTGTCGCAGAGGTCGATCGCGGCCGCAGCAGCTGCGTCGCTGTCGGCCAATTCCCCGGCGCCAGCGGCGGGGCGATTGAGCAACAGTTCGCGCAGCGCACTGCGGTGAGCGCGCTCGGCGCTGGCCCAAAGGGATCGCAGTGCAGGCGAGGCCGCCATAGCCACCTCTTTGATCCGTTTACAGTGCATCAGGCGAGCAGCCAGGGCCCTTTAAAGCTCGTGTGGGGGCCGCTCATTCCGAGAAACGGCACCTGGCCGCGCCGCCGGGTTATCGGAAGGAGCAATTTACATACTGTTGCTGCGGTCTCTTGCGTTGGTTTGGATGAGGTGCGCAAGGCAAGCTCGCGCTCACAATGTTTGCAGGTTCGCCCCTGTTAGATCTATCGGGAAGAACACGGATGTGGCCTTGCCTCACCCGAGCTCGAAGGCACTGCCCCAGGTCGGGTCGCGGCGTGGTCACCGGCCCGCATGCCTATGGCAAAGGCGACCTGGGGCTTGGCATTTATCCATGGGACAGCCGCCGGCCGAACACCCCGCATCTTCAGCGGTGGCCGTGGCCAGAGGCCGCGCCGGCCAACATTGATG
>DATFXD010000252.1:0-10670 GCA_035258605.1 Hyphomicrobiaceae bacterium
GCCGTCGATGGTGGCAAGTTTGGCGC
This sequence comes from Hyphomicrobiaceae bacterium, assembly GCA_035258605.1. Taxonomy (GTDB): domain Bacteria; phylum Pseudomonadota; class Alphaproteobacteria; order Rhizobiales; family Hyphomicrobiaceae; genus AWTP1-13. The sequence goes on from DATFXD010000252.1 coordinate 27, forward strand.
TGCGGCCGCGATCGAGCCTTGGCACCGCCGTCAGCAAGCCGCGCGCATAGGGGTGCAAGGGGCGCCCGAACACGCGCTCGGCGGTGCCGCTTTCGACGATCCGCGCCGCGTACATGACGTTAACGCGATCGGCATAGCGGGCAACGATGCCCAGATTGTGGGTGATGATGATGACCGAGACGCCCAGGCGCTTGGACAGGTCCTTCATCAATTCCAGGATCTGCGCCTGGATGGTGACGTCGAGCGCCGTGGTCGGCTCGTCGGCGATCAAAAGCTTGGGATTGCAGGCAAGGCCAATGGCAATCATCACGCGCTGGCGCATACCGCCCGACAGCTGATGCGGATACTGGTTGAGCCGGCTCTCGGGGTCGGTGATGCCGACCAGGGTCAAAAGCTCGATGGCGCGGGCGCGTGCCGCGGCAGCATCCATGGCCAGGTGGATGGTGAGCGGTTCCATGATCTGCAGCCCAATCTTGAGCACCGGATTGAGCGAGGTCATGGGCTCTTGGAAGATCATGGCGATGTCGCGACCGCGAATGCGCCGCATCTCCTCGTCGGAGAGGGTGAGCAGTTCGCGGCCATCGAACCGTATCGAGCCCTTGGTGATGCGCGCGGTTCCCGGCGGCAGGAGGCGCATGATCGCCAGCGCCGACACCGACTTGCCGGAGCCGGATTCGCCGACGATGGCCACCATTTCGCCGGGGCGAACGGCATAGGTCACATCCTCGACGGCGCGCACCGTGCCATGCGAGGTCACGAACTGGACGTTGAGGTCCTCAATCTCGAGTAGAGGCAACGCGGTGCCGGCAGCCACCGGAGTGGTTGCTGCTTGGGTAACGCTCCGACTGCCGAGGCTCGACACAACCTCGCTATTCACCCTGCGCCTCTCCCTGCGCGGACAGCCGCCAGTTCTTGTGTCCTGCTCGCGGCGCGGCATACAGTATGCCACGTTCATTGCCTAGCCTAGAAAGGCGAGGTCGGGCAAGACCCGGGCTGGCATTGGCGGCAAGAATTGGCACTCCGGCCCGCCGGACGCGCTGTGACCCCCGGTCGCGGGTGTCGCAATGCCACCCCGCCCGGGGCAAGTGTCGCCCGAGACCGCGGAGCTCAGCCATGCCCGCCTGCAGCCTTTATTGCGCGGCGCAACCAGTGCCGCGCGCTATGCTTTCGGTGAGCCATCACCGACCGGCTGCAGCCGGAGCTGGCCCGGCGCCTCGTTCAAGCGCAGGAGAGCGATCGCAGGTGGTGGCGGCCATCTCTTTGGTCCCCGCCACGCCTCCCATGCTGCGGGCCCAATTTTTGCACCCCGCCGGCCGGGGGCCACCAGGCCCTGAGGCGGGCCTAAGCGACGGCCAGCACATCTCGCGGGGACGAGGAGGGCCGCCTATATGCGCAGGAGAGAGTGTCCGCTACCAGCACCGGCACCGGCATGAAGATTGACCCTCCCGTCCACGATCCCGCGAACGCACACGCCGGTCATGGCCACGGCGGCCACGCCCACGGCCATGCGCATTCGGTCAACGAGACGCGGGTCGGCTGGGCGGCGGCGCTGACCGCGGCCTACATGCTGGCAGAGGCGGCAGGCGGTTTGTTTGCGGGTTCGCTTGCGCTGTTGGCAGATGCCGGTCACATGCTCGCCGACGCTGCCTCCCTGACGTTGGCCTGGGCAGCATTCCGCATCGCCCGGCGGCCGTCCGATTGGCAGCGGACCTACGGCTTCCATCGGTTCCAGGTGATTGCCGCCTACACCAACGGCATCACGCTGATTTTTATTGCCGCCGCGGTGGTGTGGGAGGCGCTACACCGCCTGCGCGAGCCGGTCGCAGTGCTGGGCGGGCCAATGCTGGCGGTCGCCATCGTCGGCCTCATCGTCAACATTGTGGCGTATCTGGCGCTGCACGGTGCCGACCGCACCAATCTCAACATCCGGGGGGCGATGTTGCACGTCCTGGGCGACATGGCGGGCTCGGCGGCGGCCATCGTCGCCGCGCTGGTGATATTGTGGACCGGCTGGAGCCCGATCGACCCGTTGCTGTCCCTGCTGGTTGCGCTGTTGATCCTGTCCAGCGCCTGGGGTGTCGTTGCCGCATCGGGCCGCATCCTGATCGAGGCGGCACCGAGAGGGCTCGACGTGCGTGCGCTGGCTGCCGATCTCGAGGCCAGCGTGCCGGGGGTGGAAAACGTGCATCACGTCCACGCCTGGTCGCTGACGGAAGCGCGCCCGATGGTGACGCTGCACGCGCGCATTGGCGATGACACGCAAGCCTATCGGATCGTCGCCGCCATCAAGCAGCGCCTGAAGCTGCGTTACGGCGTGGTGCACGCCACCATTGAGATCGAATGCGAGCATTGCGCCGATCAGGTGCCGGCGGCGAAGTCGTGAGGCCGGTTATCGTGCCGCCATGGCGGCACTTGCCTCGGGCGGCGTGCGCATCCAGGGGTCGCCTCGGCTGCCGAGTTTGAGGCCCTCGGCATACAACGCCTTCATGTAGACTGGATCAAAGATCTGCGTCGAGGGGACATTGAAGCCGGCCGGGATCGAGGCCAGCCGGAACTCGGCGCCGTCGCGCTGCGCCATGGCGTAGATGCGGTTGATGTCGCCGATGCTTTGGCTCTTGGTGATGGTGAACACCGAGCGCGCGCTGATCGCCAAGGTATTGGAGGCCACGGCTTCGTACTCCGGCGTCAGCTTGCCGTTCTTGACGATATAGATGCGGCGCAGCGGCGGGGTTGGATAGAGCCGGTCGAAGGTTTTGAGCGAGAGCTGTGCCGGCGCCACGAACACCTGCCGGGTTGGCCCGCCATCGACGTGCATTTCCTCAAGCACCTTGTCGCCGGCACGCACCTTGATGTGCACCGGCGGAAACGCGCCGGGCACCGATGCCGAGGCGAGGATGACCTGACGGAACAGCTCGAGCGCATAGTCGTGATGGTTGGTGGCGATCTCACCCATGTTCCAGATCACCGGCCGCTGGGCGTCGAGATTGGTGGTGCCGACCAGCAGCACGCGCCCCTTGCGATACTCCTGCGCGATCCGGTCGAGCAGCTTGCGATCGACATACTTGGCGATCAGGTTGGCAAAGCCACTGGTATCGGCCAAGGCGTCGGCGCCAAATAGACCGGCCAGCACCTGTGGGGTGGCGAGGTCCTCGGTCTCGTATTTGGTCCAGATTTGCTGCAGCCGACCATCGTACTCGGGACCGAGAAAGGCGAACGGGGCGGTAAGGGCGCCGGCGCTAACCCCGGTGACCACCTCAAACTGCGGACGATCGCCCTTTTTGGTCCAGCCCGCGAGCAGCCCGGCCGCGAAGGCGCCGTCGCCGGCGCCTCCGGAGATCGCCAAGTACTCGACCAGCGGTTGGCCGACCTGGCGTGAGGGCTTCGACGCCATCACCTTGGCGTTGGGCATGTGCGCCTGGGCAAACGCCAGAATATTGGGAGGGACCTCGTCTCCCCAAAAACGGGCATGTGCCAGGCCGGGGATGGTGGCTTCCGACACCAGCGCCGATGGCACCGGCTCGCGCACGGCCTGGGCCGCACAGCCCGCGAGCAACGCCGCCACGGCAGCAACCGTCAAGGCCCAGTGGTACTGCGCAACCCGACCCATGGATCCCTCGCCCGCCCCCCGGCGCTCGTCGGCAACTGGTGGCAGGCTGGAGCGCGGCCGTCAACCCAACCGCGGTCCCAAGCTCATGGGCGAGCGCCGGTGTCGCCGCTCGATCGCGGCGGCACTTCAGCTGGCTGCGGTGGTTGGATCGATGGTCTTCTTGATTTCGGTGATCTTGGTGGCGGGAAAGCCACTGATTTCCGCATGCTTGCGAATAATCGCCTCGTCCGTGGCGAGGTAGACGCAGAAGGTTTTGTTGTCGGCAACGTAGCTTTCGAGCCACTGGATGCCGGGGGCAAGCTGGTCCAGCACCTCGTTGGACTTGGCCGCAGCACCGCGCAGTTGCTCCCGCTCAAAGGTTCCAACCTTCGGGATGTCGCGCTCAATGACGAACTTGCGCAAAGTCATGACCGTTTCTCCAGCACCAAATTGCTCATCCGCCGGCTCACCCTGCCCCAGGCAAGGGGCCGGTCACCCCCGGCCCGCCGCGCCCGCCATTGGGGCCGGGCAAACCTCTCAGGGGGCTGCCGCCCCCGTGCCCGCCGTCCCGGCACCGGGAATGCATGGCCCTTGTGCCGGCTGAGCCGCGCCTCCTCAAGTCAAAAGTCATCAAAAAAACGTCTGCGGATCATGATTTCTTCTGCTCACACCGAGACTTTGCGGCCGATGCCGGCCAACGGGCCGCCGCATGCCAGGAATTCCAGGACTTGGCTTCGGCGGTCATTGCGGCCCATGCTGAGCCTCACCACGCGGGTGTGCTCGCCAGCGCGAGCGTGACGGTGACGATTGCTGCCGTCGACCGGCGCCTGGCCGCGGCTGGCGGGGCGCAATTTCATGCTAGGCTCCGGTGACCGCGCACCAGGGGGAGCATGATGGCAGGATCGGGCAAAGGCGGAGCGGAACGCGGCTTTCTTCGCGATCTGCAGGTCTATGGCGATGCCGATTTCTCCGCCTACATGCGCCGCGCCTTTGCCAGCTCGATGGGCTACTCGAGCGCCGAACTGCAGCGCCCGGTGGTCGGCATTGCCTACACGCATTCCAAATTCAATCCCTGTCACCGCCACTTTCCCGAGTTGCTCGAGGCGGTCAAGCGCGGCGTGGCCGCCGCCGGCGGGCTGGCGCTGGAGTTTCCCACCATCTCACTCCACGAATCGACGCTGGCGCCCAACTCAATGAAATTCCGCAATCTGATGGCGATGGATACCGAGGAGATGATCCGCGCCCAGCCGATGGACGCCGTGGTGCTGATGGGCGGCTGCGACAAAACCGTGCCGGCGCAACTGATGGGGGCCGCCAGTGCTGGCAAGCCGGCGATCGAGTTGATCGGCGGGCCGCAGATGACATCCAGGTTCAGGGACGATCGCGTCGGCGCCTGCACAGATTGCCGCAAGTTCTGGAGCCAATACCGCGCCGGCACGCTCGACGAGGCGGACATCGCCGCCGTGGAGGCGCGACTGGTAACGACGGCGGGCACCTGCGCCGTGATGGGAACCGCCTCGACCATGGCGGCGATCGCCGAGGCCTTGGGCATGACGTTGCCCGGCACCGCCGCCATCCCGGCCGTGCATGCCGACCGGCTCCGCGCCGCCGAGGCGACAGGCACCCGCGCGGTAGCCCTGGCGCGTTCGGATCTGACACCGGACAAGATCATCACCCAGAAGTCGATCGAGAATGCAACGCGCGTGCTATTGGCGCTCGGGGGTTCGACCAATGGCGTCATCCATCTGGCCGCCATCGCCGGGCGCCTTGGCTACGCCTTCGACCTCAGGCGGCTCAATCAACTGTCGGACAGCACGCCGGTGCTCGCCGCCGTCAAGCCGGTGGGGCAGGAATTTTATATGGAGGATTTTTTTGCCGCCGGGGGCATCGGCGCGGTGTTGCGCGAGCTGAAGCCGCTTCTCCACCTCGACTGCCCAACGGTCGCGGGCGAGACCCTGGGCGAGCGCCTGGCGCGCGAGACCGGCGCTTATGTCGATCGCCGCGTCATCAAATCGGCAGCAGAGCCGCTCGAGCCACAGGGAGGGCTGGTGGCGCTGTTCGGCAGCCTGGCGCCCGACGGCTGCATCATCAAGCGGTCGGCGGCGACGCCGGCGCTATTCGAAAAGACCGCCCGCGCGGTGGTGTTCACCTCGCTGCAAGACCTGGCACAGCGGATCGACGATCCCGCGCTCGACGTCACCGCCGACGACATGCTGGTGCTGCAGAATGCCGGGCCGCAAAGCGCCGCCGGCATGCCCGAGGCAGGCTTCCTGCCAATCCCGAAGAAGCTGCTGGCTGCCGGCGTCAAGGACATGGTGCGGATCTCGGATGCGCGCATGTCGGGCACGGCGTACGGTACCATCATCCTGCACGTGGCGCCGGAGGCTGCCGCCGGAGGTGCCTTGGCGCTGGTTGCAACCGGCGACCGGATCCGCTTGAGCGTGAACGAACGCCGGCTCGATCTGATGGTCGAACCGGCCGAGCTTGCCAGCCGGCGGGCCGCCTGGACACCGCCGGCGACCAGCCAATTGCGCGGCTACGACCGGCTGTTCCGTGAATCGGTTCTGCAAGCGCCGCAGGGATGCGACTTTGCCTTCCTGCGGCGTTGAGGGCGCCGTGCCGGCACGGCGCCGGCACAGCCCTTAGACAATGGCGCCGAGCTCAGCGCTCCGCCATCAGGCCCTTGATGTTGCGCACCGCCACGCGGCGGTTGAGGCGCTCGGCTCCCTGGGTATCGACCTTGAGATACTGTTCGCCGTAGCCCTGGGTGACGAGGTTCTCGGCTGGGACACCGAACTGTTCGGTCAACAGCTCGGCCACCGAGGCGGCACGCCGATCGGAAAGGCTCAAATTGTCCTCGTCCGATCCGACCGCGTCGGTGTGACCCTCGATCAGGAACACGGCCTCGGGATCCTGGTCGAGGGCGCGCAGCATGGCGCGAGCCAGGCGTTCGAGCTTCGGATACTGGTCGGGCGTCACCTCCCAGGCGCCGAACTCGAAGTTGATATCGAGATCGATGCGCCGCGTGTACTCGCGCAGTTCGTAGTTATAGCGGATCTCTTCCAGCGAATAGGCACGGTCGAGCCGCTCGATGGGCGGTGCCAGTAGAACCTCATCGAGATCCTGATCGCGGGCGCGATCGTACTCGACGATATAGCGTTCGCGCGGAATGCTGATATGCGGGCGCGCAATGTTAAGGGCAACGATACCGATGCCAACGCCGACGGCGACGCCGACCCCAAGGTTTCTATAGAAGCGACGATTGTCGATCAGGTTCACCTCGCGGCCGTCAGCGCCACGCCGATAGCGCCGCAGCAGTCGACCGTTGCCGTCGACTTCGGTGACGACTCGCACACCACCGGGGCGTTCGAAAAACGTAATCTGCACGCCATCGGGGCGGCGCTCGGTCTTGGCGTCGGGGCGGCGGCGGAAACGCTCCGCCTCATCGTGCTGGATGATGGTGCGATTATCCTGTTTGATGATGATGCGGTTGCCCGGTTCCTGGATCACCCGGCGGCGGCCGCCATCCTCAACGTGCTCTTGACGGCCCTTCTGGATCTCATCGAACCGCTTGGGTGCCGGCGCGGCGCTAAACCCCGGCGTAGCGGGGCCCTTCGGCAGCGCCTGCGGGCTTGGGGCGCCGACCGGCGGCTGACCGGTTGGCGGTCGTGGTTGCCCGGGTGCGGCGGGAGGCAGTTGCTGCAGGCTGCGCTGTTCGCGTCGACCGTCGGGGCCGCGCGGCTCCTCGCCTTTGCCCGGCGCCTCGCCGCTTTGGCCCTTGGGCGGGCCGCCGCCGCCGTCTGGGGCCTTGAAGGTGGGCGCAGGTCTTGCCGGCGGCGCGGCTGACGGCGGTGGAGGTGGTGGTCCCTTGGGCGGGGTGGGCGGCGGGAGCGCGTGTGGGGCCGGCGGCGGCGGTGGCGGTGGTCCCTTGGGTGGTGGCGGTGGCGGCGCCTTTGGTGGCGGCGGTGGCGGGGCCGCCCTTGGCGGTGGTGGTGGCCCCTTCGGCGGGGCCGGCGGTGCCGCCTTGGCGGGAGGCGGGGGTGGACCCTTCTTGGGCGGCGGTTGCCCCTTGCCTTTCTTGTCGTCGGTCTCTTGCGCGTGGGCAAGCTGAATAATGCCGGCGCGCTCCGCGGCTATAGTGGCGAGCGTGGCCGAGACCGACGCGGTCACGATCAAAGAGGTCCCAAGGCGAAGACGATGGCGGATGGTCATTCTCACTCCCAAAGGCTCGAGACGCGCGAGGGGCAGCGCCGGGCCGGGCGGTCAACAACGGCAAGCGCGCCCAAAAGAACGCCATCGTCGTACTTTGAGGCGGCACCGAGGCGGCGTTTCGTATAGGCTCGTTTGCGGTCGACAAGATCACCGGTCGGAATGTGAGGAAATTGATGCAATCCGTTGAAATTGTTGAGGTATCTCCGCGAGACGGGTTCCAGGCGGTCAAACCCTTCATCGCCACCGAGCGCAAGCTCGCGATCATCGAGGAACTGGCAGGGTGCGGGATCTCGCGGCTGGAAATCGGCTCCTTCGTCAGCCCCAAGGCGGTGCCGCAGCTGGCCGATACCGCCGAGGTGTTGCGCCGCGCCAGGTTGCCAGCCGGGGTGGCGCTGCAGGTGCTGGTGCCCAACGCCAAGGGTCTCGAACTTGCCCTGGCCGCGGGGGTGGAGCGGGTTGCGTGGGTGATTTCGGTGTCGGAGAGCCACAACCGCGCCAACGTCAACCGCAGCGTCGATGAGAGTTTTCGCGCCTTTGAGGCGGCATGGGCGGGGCTCGGCACGGCCCGCCCGAAATTGCGCTTTGGCCTGTCGACGTGCTTCGACTGCCCCTGGGAAGGCCGCATTGCCGAAACGGCCGTCGAGCGCTGCGTCGAGCGCGCCATCGCAGCCGCACCCGATGTCGAAATCGGCATTTGCGACACCACCGGCCGCGCCGCGCCCGACCACGTGGCCGCCCTGTTCGGCCGGCTGATGCCAAGATACGCAAGCGGCCGCGTCAGCTTTGCCTACCACGGTCACGACACCTATGGCTTGGGTGTCGCCAATGCCATCGAGGCTTATCGGCAGGGCGTGCACGTCATCGATGGTGCCGCCGGCGGCCTCGGCGGTTGTCCGTTTGCACCGGGTGCCGCCGGCAATACCGCCAGCGAAGACCTGGTGTTCGCCTTCGAGCACATGGGCATCAACACCGGCATCCGGTTTGACAAGCTGCTCGATGCCGCCGAGCACGCCGCTGCCGTCGCCCCCGACCAGGCCGGCGGCAAACTGCGCTCGGTGCCGCGGCGACGGGCGCTCTCTGGCTTTGCCAGCGACAGTCGCGGCCTGCCGGCCTGACGCGGCGGACCGATGCTGAGCCCCGTGGGCAACCCGGCATGCGAGGTGAGATCGGCAACATGCACCTTGGCGGCACGTCCTACGATGAGGTGATGGGCAGCTTCCGCTGGGAGGTGCCGCAACGCTTCAACATCGCCGATGCCATCTGCGAGGCGCACGCAGCAAGCCGCCCCGATGCACCCGCTCTCATCTATGAAGCGGCGGATGGCGGGCTTCGCCCCTATAGCTTTGCGGACATCAGTGTTGCCGCCAATCGCTTTGCCAATGCCCTGGCCGGGCTCGGCGTCGGTCGCGGCGTCGTGGTCGGCATCCATCTGACGCAGTGTCCGGAGAGCCTCATCGCCCACGTCGCCGTGCAGAAGCTCGGCGCCATTGCCTTGCCGCTGTTCAGCTTGTTTGGCCCCGACGCCGTTGGCTACCGCCTCTCCGACAGCGGCGCGCGCGTGTTGATCACGACCCCGGCGGCGCTCGAGCGATGCGAGGCGGCAGTGGCCGGCGTCGACGGCTTGGGCCACGTGATTACTGTCGGTCGGCGGTTTGCGCGTGATCCGTTGGAGTTCTGGGCCTTGGTTGAACAGGGCGCCAGCCGGGCCGCGACGCTCGCCACCGCTGCCGACGATCCGGCGCTGTTGATCTATACCTCCGGCACCACCGGCAATCCCAAGGGTGCTTTGCACGCGCAGCGCGTGCTGATCGGGCATTTGCCGGGCGTAATGATGCCGCATGATTTCTTCCCGCAGCCCGGTGATCGTTTCTGGACCCCCGCCGACTGGGCCTGGGTCGGCGGCCTGCTCGACGTGCTGTTTGCCTCGCTCTACCACGGTGTGCCGGTGGTGGCCTCGGCCCGCGCCAAGTTCGATCCCGAGTGGGCCTTCCACTTCATGGCCCGCCACCAAATCCGCAACACCTTCATGCCGCCGACGGCGTTGCGGCTGATGCGGCAGGTGCCCGATCCTGGCGCGCGCTACGGCTATCGCTTGCGCTCGGTCGGCAGCGGTGGCGAGAAGCTTGGCGAGGACATGATCGCCTGGGGGCGGCAGACCTTCGGCCTCGATATTTCCGAGTTCTACGGCCAGACCGAGGTCAACCTGGTGGTGGGCAATGCGCCACGGCTGTTTGGGGTGCGAGCCGGCTCGATGGGGCGGGCGGTGCCCGGCCACGTCGTGGAGATCCTCGACCAGGCCGGCAACGTCCTGCCCGTCGGCAGCTCAGGCATCGTCGCCGTGCGCCGCCCGGACCCGGTGATGTTCCTTGAGTATTGGCGCAAACCCGAGGCCACCAGTGAGAAATTCCGCGGCGAGTGGTGTCTGCTCGGTGATGTGGCCGTCAAGGACGCCGACGGCTACTTTTGGTTTCAAGGCCGCGACGACGACATCATCAGCTCGGCGGGCTACCGCATCGGTCCAGGCGAGGTGGAGGAGTGTCTGAGCCAGCACCCGGCGGTGGCATTGGCCGGGGTGATCGGTTCCCCCGACCCGATACGCGGTGAGGTGGTGACGGCGTTCATCGTGCCGGCGCGCGGCTATCCGCCGACGCCCGAACTCGCGGCCGAGATCCAAGCCTTTGTCAAGCAGCGCCTCGCCGCCCACGAGTACCCGCGCAAGGTCCGCTTCGTCGATACCATGCCGATGACGGTCACGGGCAAGATCCGCCGCAAGGACCTGCGCGAGCTCGACCGGCGCCCCGGCTAGCCCGGGGGGGCGCGCGAGGCCCAACGCCTGGCATGCGTTG
>DATFXD010000253.1:0-3620 GCA_035258605.1 Hyphomicrobiaceae bacterium
GACGGCACAGGATGCCGGCCCGCCTCAAGGCGAGGAAGCCGTCGACCAGCATCTCCGTGCAACCGTAGAGACCCGTCTGAAAGGGACCGAGATCGTCGCCGTCGGCGGGTGAGTGGCCGAGCCTTTCGAGCAGGTCGGAGAAGGCAGCGTTGTTGGCGTGGCGCAAGATCAGCGCGTGTGCCAAGGCGTCCGAGAACGAACCGATCCCGATCTGCAGTGTGCCTCCATCCTTGACACGGGTGGCAGCGCGTAGCGCCATGGCATAGTCGGCGAGGGACACGGGCTCCTTGGGTGGCGCAAAGAGATCGAAAGCTGCCCCCTCGGGCTCCAGCATCACGTCGAACTCGCGGCGCTCGACCTCGGCTGTGCCCGGCATGTAGGGCAGGTTGGCGTTGAGTTCGGCTGCCACGACCACGGGCTCGCCCGACGCGCGACGGGCGGCGGCGTAGCTCATAAGGTCGAGCGTGACATCGGTATTGGAGCCGAGACTGACGTACGCGCTGCGATCGCCGGTGCCGGGTGCGACCAACTGGGCGAGGATGTTTATTTCGATGCGCCGCAGGTGGCGCGCAACCTGGGAATAGTTAAGGCTCGTATAGTTGCGCTGAACGGGACCATTGGTCAGCCACGCGCCGGCCTGTAGGAAGAACTCGTTGACCTCGATGTTGGGTGGCAGCTGATTTCGGCGCAGGGCGGCGACGTAGAGCGGCTCAGGATAGGTCGCGAACAGCCGGTCCAGCAGTGGTGCCACGAACCGCCGCTCCAGATCCGTGCGGTAGCGAGGCCGCGTCAGGGTGAGCCCAGTGAAGATGGTGAGGCGCAAATGCGGGTCGGCCTCAACCAGGCTGTAGAGCGCGTTGAGGAGCAGCACAGGCTTGCCTATGCCGATCGGTGTCGCGACCTTGAGATTTGGCCCGACGCGATCGATGATGGCTTGCGCGCACTTGACCGCATCGGGCGAATGAAAGGTGCTCACGGGCGCCATGCTTGCCGCCGATTGTCTAGCATATGCAACAGTTCCGTGCCCGGCCTCCACCACCGCCGGCGATGGTTTGGCGTGGTCGCCCGGCGTGCCTCGCGTCATGGAAGCGGTTACAAAGCTCCGCGGGTGCTGTTCTGCCCACCTGTCGTGTCCTTCGCGAGGATAAGCACGCAAGCATGCCGGAATTCCGGCAACCGCCAGATCGCTGATGTGGTTGTGCGATGACGATACCCTTTAGTCCGTGATACGCCGTCACGTGACGGGCGTCGTCTAGCTTCGACGCTAGCTAAGGTTCACAAATCACAAAGGTCCACAGATCACCGCAGCGGCGCTTTCGCTTGCCGGTACTTCCGGCGAAGGTGAGGGAATTGGCCCGGTTACAGCGTCACCTTGCGACCTGCAGAACCTGCGTCAAGCCAAACCGCAGTCGGGTTGGAATAGACGCGCGGCGGACATAAAGCCAACGCGGTGCTAGCCGGGATCGCCTCGCGCACCTGAAAGGTCCAAGCCAAAGGTCGAAGGCGCCTCGATGCCGCTGGCGGGCGTCGCTCCGTGCCAAGGTCTTCCGTGGTCCGCATGGAAAGACCAACTGCTGGCAACGTTGCGATTGAGGAGACGTAAAACGGCACACGGTCGCGGTTCGTTGCGCGATATCTTAAACGCCGTCTTTCGCAGTGCTTCTGGCTTGCTGCAAAGGACCCAGGCCGTTTGAGCCACAGGAGGTGACACAACCTTTTTTCATGATCGCGACCATGTGGTAGCTTGAGGTTCACCAGGGAACACACCACGCCCGTTGCAACAGTTACGATCGCGCGGTGAGCGCCTGGCGACCGCATGCGAGGAGGATGCCGTGCACATCAAATTCAACGCCGCCGTTCAACCGATCACACGGCGGTCGCTGCTTGGCGCCGCGGCGGCTGCCGCAGCTACGCCGGCGCTAGGTCAGACAATGGTGCCGGTGTGCCCCATCGGGCCGCCGCCTCATGATAAAGGCCCACGCGTGTGGATGGAGATGGATCAAGTCGAACTCGATGCGGCCTATGATCAAATTTACTACTCGCCCCTACAGGCCCAGATCATCCGTCGACTGGCGAGCAACAGCGAGTTGACGCGCGCGCGGATTGGAGCACCACGGCGCGAAGCTTATGGGCCGACCGAGCCCCAGCAACTCGACATCCATCGCACGGCGCGGCCCAATTCGCCAATATTCGTGTTCATCCATGGTGGTGCATGGCTGGTCGGCGAAGCCAAGAACTACGCCTATGCGGCGGAAATGTTCGTCAATGCCGGTGCACATTTCGTGGTGCTCGACTTCGTTGCAATCGAGCCGGCGGGCGGCGATCTGCAAATGATGGCCGATCAGGTTCGCCGCGGCGTTGCCTGGGTTTACAAGAACGCCACGAGTTTTGGTGGCGATGCGAACCGGCTCTACATCGGTGGACATTCCTCCGGCGGGCATCTGTGCGGGGTCACGCTGGTGACCGATTGGCAAAAGGATTTTGGCTTGCCCGCCGACATCATCAAAGGTGGGCTTTGCATGAGTGGCTTGTACGATATGAAGCCTGTACGGCTCTCCAAGCGCAGTTCATACATCAAGTTCACTGACGAGATGGAGCAGGCGATGAGTTCACAACGGCATCTCGATTTGCTGAGCGCGCCCGTAATCTGTAGCTACGGAACGAATGAAACACCTGAATTCCAGCGGCAGAACCGCGATTTTGCTGCGGCAGTCCGCGCTGTTGGCAAGCCGGTGGAGTTGATCGAAGCGGCCAACTACAACCATTTCGAAATGCTAGAATCGCTTGCCCATCCCTATGGGCCGAACGGACGCGCGGCGCTCGCGTTGATGAAGCTTGCACCCGTGTGACCGGAGCCGCGCGCCACCGTCTCAGGTCGCGCTCAACGCCCGTACCGCCATCCTCGCCGTCTGGGCAGTCAACTGCGGCACCGGCCGGCGGTCCGTTGCTCGGCCCAGCCATCATGGACCGACCGAGCCACGAGCGACGTGCCAGGAGACCCACGCATTGCCGCAATCACGACGTGACTAGGCGATCGCCTCTCGCCGCTGGCGCGCCGGGTGGACGTTGTTGGCAGCTTGACCACCACCAGCCGCAGACCGCGCCACTAACGCCTAGCGTCGCGCATCGCTTGAGCGATCTTGGTTGCCTGCGAGATGCTCCCGATCTTACTGCCCGGCACCCTGGCGTGTCTGCGCATGCGAACGCGGGGCTGCATGCCATCGTCAGGCGTAGGGCCCGCTGCCGGATGGTGTACAAACTTTGCGGCACGGTGCTGCGCAAGCGCGGCCCGCGCGGCCTCGACGTGCGCCGCGCGCGCCTCGAGCTTGTGCACGCGATCGAGCTCCTTGTTGATCCTCTTGAGGGCGGCGGCAAAGATCTGCTTGCGCTGCAACGGATGATCGGCGGTGCCCGGGAAGTTCTTGCCGCGGGGCTCGGCTTTCCCGCGCAGTTCCCGCTGTTTCTGCCTCGCCAGCGCTCGCTCCTTGTTGCGCTGCTCCCGTAAGCGGAGTTTCAGCCCATGCAGCTCGTTCGGCGAGAGCTCGTAGATGGCCGGGTGATGCGTGAGGTGAATCATCTTAAACTCGTCGTGGCTGAGCCGGCTGCGCTCAGACTTGCAA
>DATFXD010000254.1:0-5568 GCA_035258605.1 Hyphomicrobiaceae bacterium
GTCACCTGCGCATCGGGGCGATGCTTGCGGATGAGGTTCGCCGCCGCACGGGCGCGCGGTTCATAGTTTCATTGGCCGCAGTATTCGATTTCGATACGCATCGGCGATGATCCTGTGTTTGCCTTCGAAATGTTAACACAAGCCGCCACGTCCCCAAAGCGCGCTTGGTAACGCACCGCCTGAGGGCATTGGAAGCGGGCAAACTGGGGCGGTGCGCAACCCGGTTCCTCTGCGATGAAGTGGCGCTCACCTTCGCGTTTTAGGCAGGTCGGACATTGGGCCCCCCGCGTCGACCGTCAGCGACGGCAGGGCGCTACGCGCCGCGCCGAGGCCACCGCCGACTGAGGACCGCAGAGGTGGCGCTCCGCGGCTGGCACGCAACAAGGCCTGGGTGCTCGCCACCCCCGTAGCTGGCATCATCCATCGACATCCGAGATTTTCTCCCAATAGAGCACACGCTGCTCGGGAGGGCGGCCCACGTAGGCACGCACCGGTGGCCGCAGCACCATGAGCTCGCCCTCGGTGCCGACCTCGCGCATTTGCTCGGTTCCCATGTAGGCCGGATTGGAGCAGGAATCGACACGGGTGATCAGCCGCGTGCCATCGAATGTGTAGCTACCGGCGTAGGTATTGTACTCGCGGACCTGGCCGGCGCCGACCTCGGGGCGACCGTCACCAATCATAGCCATCATGCGACCGCGGCTCGTCAACATGAGGCGGCCGAGCGGCGCGCCGCCTAACGGCGCGGGCTGCGGCGTACCATTCGCGTCGAATGCCTCGGCGCGAACAAGGCGCCAGGTGCCAACGATGCTGATCATGAGGCTCTTGCTCCTCTCCCTTGATGCCGTCACGCCCTCCTCATCGGTCCCTGCGCCGGGCACGAGAAGGACGGCTTTGCCCCGACTTCCATCGGGTATAAGCTGGCGGCCCGTCAAGACGCAGGGCGCGGAGGAACCGTCCATGGGCAACTGCATTGTCGTCGTCCAGTTCGATCTGCCGAAACGCACCGAGGAGCAGGCGGTCAAGGGTGCTATTTCGACAGCGCCCATTTACCGCGGCCTCGCCGCGAAGGGTCTGATCCGAAAGGACTACCTCAACGGCGATGCTGGCACCGGTGGTGTCTACCTCTGGGAAACCCGCGCCTTAGCCGAGGCTTGGTTCACCGAAGAGCGTGTGGCCGAGTTAACCCGGCGCTTCGGCGTCAAACCGAGGCTCACCTGGTATGATACCCACCTGACGGTCGATAATCTCAAGGGCGAGACGCGTGTCAACGGCAAGGCGCTTGCCGACGCCGACTGAAGGGATCGCCGTCCACACACCCAATCGCGGGTGGGCCAGCGACGTTTTGAGTGGCGCTTGAACGGCCCGGCAGCCGCTGCGGTCCCGACCCCCGTCGGCCTATCAGATGTTCCGGACGCGGTCTGCGACGCGCTGCCGATACCGACCAAGTCGTCAGTTGGACGGCGACGCCGCCGCCGGGTCGAGGCTGACACCATTGCGCGACGGTAGAGGTGTGGACGGCTAAAGGCAGCTTTTGCTCCGCCACGTCCGGCTCGAGCGCTCGCCGTCGCGGTGTCGATATCGATGATGCCATTGTTACGGCCGAAACCGCCGAGACCAGAAGATCGATGCCTACCCAATGACCGACGTCATCGGCACCGGTCGTCGCCGATAACGATCGGTCGAAGCCCGCTGGCAATGGCCACGCTCAATGGCTGCTCGGTGGTCGATGCTGGCAATTGCGCGGGCCGGCGCCGTGATGGACGTGGTGGCAGCTTTGCCGGTAGCATCTGGGTTCGCAGCGGGAGAGAGGCAGCCCATGGCCGACATCGTCCACCACCGCGCTCACCTTGTAGCCGGCGGCTTTCCACCCGGCGCCAGCGCCGGTCACGACCACGACTATGCCCGCCTGCGGCTGCTCACGCTGCTGGCCGAGAGACACATTCCAGCGTCCGTCGCTAATGACTTCGCCGACATGGAGAAATGGCTGGCGGTAAGCCGACTGCTCGTCACCTACGTCGCCGGTCCCTATCCGAGTGGCGATCAGTGTACCCGGCTCAAATCGTGGCTCGAGACCGGCGGCCATTGGCTGGCGCTGCATGGCACCAGCGGCGGGCGTGCCGAACGGGTCGAGGGCCTGACGCAACGCCGCACCGTCAAGACCGAGCATCATACATTGCTTGGCAGCATGTTCCTGACGCATCCGCCAGCATGCCGATTCCGCGTCGACGTGCGCGATGCGGAGCACCCGATCACGCACGGGCTTGGCACCTCGTTCGAGGTCGAGGACGAGCCCTATTTCATCGAGCTTCAGGCTACCGCCTCGGCCCACATCCTGTTGACCGCGGACTACGGCGCGGCGGGCCGATGGCCGGTGGTTGAGAAGCTCTATGGCGCCGACACCTCCGTGCAGCCCGACGGCAAGACCCGCGTGCTCGGCTACACGCGCCGCGTCGGCGGCGGCGCCGTGACTTACCTGGCACTTGGCCACTGCCACAATCCGTACGCGCGGATGGGCCGGACTGGCGGCGGAAGCAGCGAGCAGCCAGCGACGTTTAGAGGGCCTTGGGAGACACATTCGTTCTCGACCCTGCTAAGCAATGCCATCGCCTGGGCAACGGCTGAACGAGCTTGAGGTTAGGCCACCGCGCTGTTGGCATGATGCCCGCAAAGGGGCCACCCGCGACGGCGTGAACGGAACAGCACGATCCAAAAAAAGAGCCGAGATGACCTCATCCCGAGGCAGACGATAGCCTATGACGCCGGCCGGGAGGCTCGATCGCTGATGGCAGGGAACAGCGCCATGCCCAAAATCGACATCGCCGCCGTGCCGGAACGCAAAGGTACGTTCTATCCACCACAATTCAACGCGCCTTGCGCCGAACGCGTGCGGCAGCGCCTGGGCGATGCCGGCGGGCTCACAGATTTCGGGGTCAATCTCATGCGCCTGCCGCCGGGCAATTGGTCGAGCCAGCGTCACTGGCATTCGCATGAGGACGAATTGGTTTATGTGCTCGAAGGTGAGCTGACACTGATCGAAGATGGCGGCGAGACGCTGCTACGGGCCGGCGATTGCGCTGCTTTTGCTAAAAACTCGGGCGACGGCCATCATCTCATCAACAAATCGGGGGCGATGGCGGTCTATCTCGAAGTCGGCTCGCGCTCGCCCGCCGACGTTACCACCTGCTCCGACGTTGACATGATAAGCACCAACGCCGATGGCCGGTTCGTACACAAGGATGGTACGCCCTATGCCCAGCCCTAGGATCGTTCTCAAGGCGAGAGGTCGGCGGGACCATCACTCGCATCGGCTAGGGTCGGCGGCGCCGCCGCAATTGCTGCTCGCGATAGAAGGTGTAGAGCCCGGCCGACACCAGAATGGCGATGCCGGCAAGCGACATCCTGTCGGGCAGCTGCTTCCAGATCAGGAAGCCGAGCAGGATCGCCCAAACTATACCGGCGTAACGGAACGGGGCCACCGCCGCCAGTTCTCCCGAGCGTACCGAATAAATCACGCACAGATGGCCGACCAGCGAGAACACCGAGGCGAAGAGGAGGGCCAACAGCTCGCCCACGCTCGGCACCTTCCAGGCCTCGAACGCCAAGCAGGCGAGCCCAGCGGACGCCACCACCAGCTGTGACAGCATCATGATCAGCAGCGGCGATAGCGCGACGTCGAGGCGCCGCGTGGAGACGTCGCGTAGCGTACCACACAGCACCGACAGCACACCCAGCAGCGCCCACGCGTTGAAGGCGCTCGATGCCGGCTTGATCACGAGCAGGGCGCCGGCAAAGCCGGTGGCAACCGCCGTCCAGCGCCGCCACCCTACCCGTTCGCCCAGGAACAGGGCCGAAGCAGCCGTCAGGCTCAACGGCGTCATTTGCAAGATGCCCATCAGATCGGCGAACGGCATGCGCGCGAGCGCCGCCTGGAAAAACAGCGCGCTGCCCACATCACCGACACTGCGCCAGCCCATGGCGCGCACCAGCGCATCCCTCAGCCGGTAGATTGCTCCGGTCCAGAATGCCGCGACGGTGACGATGGTTACCGTCGACACGCCACGCACGAACACCGTCTCGCCGGTCGGGAGCGAGCCAGAGACGAGTTTCATGGCGGCGTCGCCGCAGGTGAAGAGCGCGGTCGCCGCCACCATTGCGGCGATACCCTTGAGGTTGCGGCGCCCGACGTGCGCGGCCTCGATCTGGGTCAGCGGGATTGCGCGCACCTCTGCGCTAGCTTGCCGCCGGTCCTGCACGCTTCCCCCATGGCGCTGCCCCGAGATTGCCCGGGTGCTCTGCCCAGCCTTTCACCAACCGCACCTTCGGCGCAAGCGTCTTTGCCCGGTTGAGCCCGTCTGCCACGCTAATACTGCTTGCCTGTTCCCGCCCCACGACATGGGCGCCAGCCGACACGACCTCCGGCGCGTCGAAGAGTAGGGTGACGGGGCGTTGATGTTTGCCGCCGGCCGGCTTCTTCAGCGCGGCGTCGTGGCCTGAGCCGATAGCGGTGCTGCTTATGATAATCTTATCATTCCTGTCGGCGGTGGCTTGCTACCGCAAATACCTGCACATCGGGGTCGGCGTACTCCCCGCCTTCTTGGCCGAGCCGGCGAAGTCCTACCTGGGCCGGTTTCTGGAAGCGTGCATGCTGGTCACCAACGTCTTCATGTTCTGGTGGGGATCAAGCTGGTCCAGGCGACGTGGCACCAGAGCATTCCCGAGTTCCCGGCGGTCTGAGTGGGACTGTCCTATTTGCCGATTCCCGTCGGTGGAGTTTTGACTTCGCTGTTCGTCATCGAGCGCGCCATGACGCAAAAATTCTTTTCCGAGCCCGAACCTGACACCGTCAGTCAGATCTCGACCGAATAGCGCAGGGCGGCGGCGACCAAGTTTCTTTGTCGACATTTCCAGCGACAAATACATATTCCTGCTCTGGGTCAACATCCTCCTGCTGTTGCTCGGGACCTTCATGGACCTGGCGCCCACGCTGTTGATCTGCACGCCGATCTTTCTGCCGGCGATCAAGACCTTTGGCATCGATCCGGTGCATTTTGGCATCATTACCCCGGCGGTGGGCCCCACCATGGTGGTCGGCTGCGCCATTGGGGTGAGCATGGAAGCGGTATCGCGTAGCATTTTGATTTTCTACGTGCCCATGCTCATCGTTTTGGCGCTGGTCACCTATCTGCCGGCGCTGACCTTGTGGCTGCCCTCGGTGGTGCTCAAATAGCCGAGCCCCCTATTGCCCTGCCCTGGCGCAGCGCCACAATCTGGCGTTGGGACGAGATCGGGTTCGGCCATGCCCGCTTGGGCACGCGCGGCTGTTGGATTGGTGGCCGTGGGACGGCGTTGCAAGGGGGTGTTGCGCGCGCTCGCGCTCAATCGTCGCTGCGCTTCAGGTGCGAACCTCGAGCGCGGCGTACTGTTCCGCCGTCAGACCATAGGTCCAGGCCACGCCCTCGCGAGCGCTGCGAACGTTGGAGGGCACACGCAAAAAGTAGCGCTTGCGCGAGCCGTCGGCCTCCGGGGTACCATTCTGGACCTCGACGGCGGTCCACGAACCGATGG
>DATFXD010000255.1:0-6984 GCA_035258605.1 Hyphomicrobiaceae bacterium
GGGCGTGGCCGGTCCGACTGGTTAGGACCTTAGGCGGAGGGTTTTGCCAGCCCTTAGGTATGTCGGGCGACTTTTTGCAGGATGGAGACGGCGGCCCAATTTGGAATAGAATGCCATTCTAATTCGTTAGCACCTCTGCCCCAACTTCTGCTGAGACCGCAATGAGCCACGACAAGATCGACGCCCAACAACCGATCGCTGAACTGCTGCTGACCCTGGCCGAGACCTCGCTCGTCGATTTCACGCCCGAAGCCATCACCATTCTGGAAGATATCGTCGCCGACGATCAGCCACGACGCCTGGAATTCGCGATCGCCCTCTACCCCTCGCCGCGATCGGCCAAGGTGCATCTGGCCCCCGCCGGCACGCCCTCGGCCGAGCTCAACGCGCGTCTGGCCGACGCCTAACTGCCTAGACACCCCCTGAGCCCCTTGGGGAGGCCTGACCCGGCGCCTTGCAGTGGTCCTCCCTTCGGCCATCGGGCCGCTGGCATGAGGCGTGAACCTCAACGGGCAACCGCGCCCGCAAACCCGCCACTGCCATTCATTGGCACGTTTACGCCCCGCGGTTGGTGGCGCCCACTGATCCTGCGCGATACTGAGACGTACACCACGCCTCCAGGCCTCCCCTCGAGAGCCGCCGATGAAGTCCCCACTCGACACCGAGACCAGCATCATCGTTCTCGCCGCCGGCGTCATCTATCTCGGCTATCTGCGCATCATCGACTGGATGCCGGAACTCGGCCTGTTGGGCAATATCGCCACCGGCGATGTGTCGCTGGTCGACGGCTTCGAGGTCAAATACCATTCGATCCTGGTCCTGTGTGCCCTGGCGATCTGCTGGGCGATCGGCCTCAAGACCCGACGCGCCAGCCAAGAGCGCGCGTCACGCGAGGACCTCTCCCGCCACAGCCTCTAGGCGCGCTCCACCAGCCGCCGACCGAGCCCTGCCAAGCCAGGGGCGCAGGCCGCTTCCTGGGTGCCGGCACCAGTACTCAGCACTCCGCGAACAGGCCTGCGCGAGCCCCGCGGCCAAGCGCCCAATCATCACGAGGTCGATGACGCGGGAGGCAAGGGCCGGTCCTCTGGCGCGTGTGCCGGCATCGGGCTCGGGCAAGGTGGGACGCAGCCGGTTTAGCCGGCGCTCAGGCCTTGCATCAGTCCGCGCACATAGCCGATCGCCCTTGCCGCGCAGGTCGGGCCGTCGGGCTGATAGAGGAAAGGCTCAATTGCCGCCATGCCGCGGTAGTTGCCGGCCAAGAGCGCGGCCAGAATCGGGGTGAAGGCGAGGGCCCCTTCACCTGGGCCACGGCGATTGGGATCGTTGAGGTGGACGTGGGCGATAATCCCGGTCGGCAACCAACGCCGCAGAAGATCTGCAATGCTCGCCGTCTCCGCCCGAGCCGCAGCTGAGCAGTCGAGCATGCTCTTGAGCGCGGGGTGGGCGATTTCGCGCACGATCGCTGCCGCCTCTTCCACGGTATTGACGAAGCCAGTCTCGGCTGCAGCCAGCGGCTCGATACAGTAGGTGACACCGGCCTCGGCGGCGGCGTCGGCGACGACGGCAAAGGCGTCGATGCCACGGCGGCGCCCCTCGGCTTCCCGACCGGCCTCGAGCCGGCGCTGGGCCGGCGAGCCGTGCACCAAGAGACTGGCCCCGAGATCGGCGGCAAGATCGCACAAGGCGCGCATGACGGCGATGGTGCGCGCGCGCTGGGTCGGATCCTCGGAGGTGATCGACAGGCCGGCCGGGGCCAGCAACAAGTAGTGCAGGCTGGTAATGGCGATGCCTTCCTCGGCAGCGGCCCGGCGGATCTCGGCACGTCGCGACGGGGGCAACAGCTGCGGTTCATCGGCGAGCGTAAAGGGCGCGATTTCGAGCCCATCGTAGCCGACGGCGCGGGCGAAGGCACACTGGCGCGCGAACGACAGTTCGCGGATGACTTCGTTGCAGAGCGAGACGCGCATCCCTCAACAGCCCGTGGCGGCCAAAGCCGATCAATGAAACGGCTTTGCGCGCCCGCTGGCAATACCGCCCATGCCGGTCGCGCTTCAGCCCGCACCGCCAGGCGCCAAAAAGAAAACTGGCCCCCAGGGTGCTTGGGAGCCAGCCTTTCGAGTGCCAGCTGCGGCGTCCCGCGTTGCGGGGTGAAGTGCGGTGCGCCCAGTGCTGCCAGCACCTCGCATCATTCGCTATCTTGGCGCAGAAAACCAGCGCTCAACTGGTGTGGGAGCGTAAGCGTTGCAACTGGCCCGGGTTTCTGCGCAATTGCGTGGCAGTGGCAGATCGACGAGCCTGCTTGGCGCCAAAATCAACGCTCGCAGAGACTTAGGACGTTAAGCGCCCGGGGTCGATGCTGCTTTTTAGGCCAGCGCGAGCGCTGGCAAGCTCGGGATGCGGGGCAGGGATGCTGTTGCTGGGCGACGTCGCTTGGCGGCAATCTCAAAGTTGGTCATGCAGCTCGGCCGTGTTGGCGATGCTTGCCGGCAGCCCGGCCCCGCGGCATTTGCTGGGCGGATGCCTCGAGCTTTGTCCTGAACGCGGACAATGGTGCACCGTATACGGAGCCCACCCGTCAACTCATCCAATACCCACCGGACACATCGTAGGCCGCGCCGGTGACGTAGGCAGCGGCCTCGGAAGCCAGAAACACCACCACATTGGCGACCTCCTCGGGGGTGCCGGCGCGCCCTAACGGGACCGATTTGACGCGCTCGGCCAGCGGCGGCAGACCGGCGCCGGCGCCCGCCTGTTCCAGGGCCAGGCGCATCGGCGTGTCGGCGATGATGCCGGGGCACACGGCATTGACGCGCACGCCAAACGCCGCCACCTCCGGCGCCAGCGATTGCGTGATGCCGATGACTGCGAACTTGGCGGCGGCATAGGCGCTGAACTGCGGATGGCCGCGGCGACCCAACCAGGAGGCGAGGTTGACCACCGCCCCGCGCCGGCGTTCGATCATGCCGGGCACCACGGCGCGCGTGGCGTTGAAAATGCCGTCGACATTGACGGCAAAGGTGTCGCGCCAGTCCTCTGCGCTGATGCTGAGCACGGAGCCGAGGCGGGCGATGCCGGCATTGTTGATAAGAATGTCGAACGGCGGGCCCGAGGCCTCTAACGCGGCCACTGCCGCCCGCACCGAGGCGGCGCTGGCAACGTCGCCGGCCGCGACCTCGGCGGCGCGGCCAAGCGCGCGGATGTCCTGGGCCGTTGCCTCGGCCGCGGCGTGCGCGACGTCGATCAGGGCGATGTCGCAGCCGGCCTGCGCCAGCGCGAGGCCGATGGCGCGGCCGATGCCCGAGGCGCCGCCGGTGATCAGTGCGCGCTTGCCGCTCAAGCCGTGCATGGCCCACCCCTTGTTGCCGCGGCCGCGATGCCGGCGCGGCCGGCTAGCGCACCGCGGTCCCCGCGGCCGCATCGAACAGATGCAGATTGTCGATCGCCGCCACCAGGTCGATGCGGGTGCCTGCCGGCAGGACAAGTTCCGGATCGATGCCACAGACGCGGATGTCGCTCGGGCCAATGCGCACCGCGAGCACCTGTTCGTCACCCAGCTGCTCGGTCACCATCAGGTTGCCGCTCAAGCCCACCTGTTGGCCGTTGCTGGCGCTGCCCAGTTTGAGGTGCTGCGGGCGCACGCCCAAGCTCACCGTGCCGCCGACGTGCCGGCCAAGGTCAGCAAACCGGCGTTGCGGCAAGGCTAGCGCCACGCCGTCGCCTGACAGCCGGAAGGCCTCGCCGTCGGCGGCGACGGCCAGATCGAGAAAGTTCATCGCCGGCGAGCCGATGAAGCTCGCAACGAAGCGATTGAGCGGACGGCGGAACAGCTCGAGCGGACTGCCGACCTGCTGCACCAGGCCGTCCTTCATGACGACGATGCGGTCCCCGAGCGTCATGGCTTCGACCTGATCATGCGTCACGAACAACGAGGTGGTCGGCACCCGCTGGCGCAGCTCCTTGATCTCGAACCGCATTTGCGCCCGCAACTGCGCGTCGAGGTTCGACAGCGGCTCGTCGAACAGAAAGACCTTCGGATTGCGCACGATGCAGCGGCCGAGCGCGACCCGCTGCTGTTGTCCGCCCGACAGCTGGCGCGGACGGCGATCGAGCAGCGGTTCGATCGACAGGATCTTGGCGGCGGCGCGCACCGCGGCGTCGACATCGCCGGCTTTGGCGCGGCGATTGCGCAAGCCGAAGGCCAGGTTGTCGTAAACGCTCATGTGCTGATAAAGCGCGTAGTTCTGGAATACCATGGCGATATCGCGATCCTTCGGCTGCAGCCGATTGACGATGCGATTGCCGATGCTGATGGTGCCGCCGGTGATGTCCTCGAGTCCCGCCACCATGCGCAAGGTGGTGGACTTGCCGCAGCCCGACGGTCCGACCAGCACCACGAATTCCTGGTCGGCGATGTCGAGATTGAAGTCCTTCACCGCCGCGACGCCGCCGGGATAGGTCTTGTGCACATTGCTGAGGCTGACGGGCGCCATGCTCAGATCTTCAAGCCTTTGATGACATACTTCTGACCGAATACGGTGACGATCAACGCCGGCCCCAGCGCCAGCACCGCGGTAGCGCTCATCAGGTGCCACTCCATGCCGAGCTCGTGCACGAACTGGGCCATCACCACGGTCAAAATCGGCGTGTTCTGCGCCGTCAGGATGAGCGCAAACAGGAACTCGTTCCAGGTGTAGAGCCAGCACAGGATGGCGAGCGCGGTCAGACCCGGAACCGCCGCCGGCAGGGCGACGCGCAGGAAGGCGCCCCAGCGCGAGCAGCCATCGATCATGGCGGCGTGTTCCATCGACGGATCGATGCCGTCGAAGAAGCCCTTCATGATCCAGGAAAAGAAGCAGATGTGAACGGCCACGTGTGGCAGCAGCAGACCCCAGTAGCTGTCGAAGATGCCGAGCGCGCGCGTGACGAAATAGAGCGGCAGCACCCACGATACGTAGGGTACACAGCGGAACACGTAGATCGCGGAAAACCACAGGCTCGGCACCGGCCCCTTGAAGCGCGACAGCATATAGCCGGACGTCACCGTGACGCCGAGCGAGAGCACGGTGGCCAGGGTGGAGATGGCAAAGCTGTTCCACAGCGCCTTGAGCACGATCTCCTGACCCAGCACTTCGCGGAAGTTGTCGAAGGTGAAGTCGGTGCCGCGATGCACGTAATAGACGGCGTAGCCCGGCCTGAGCGAGGTCAGCAGCAGCCAAAACACCGGGAAGGCGAACAGCAGACAGACGGCGATGATACCGAGCGCAAACAACACTCGACGGCCACCCGGCGCCAGCGCGTCGAAGAAACGGTGGCGGTCAACCAGGTCGGGCACGGTCTCTACCGCCGTCATCGCGACACCTCCACCCAGCGATTGAGGAGGCGATAGAGCGCCATGGCGAACACGACGATGATGAGGGCACCGATCACGGCGGCGGCCGAGCCGCGTCCGAAGTTGAGAAACTGAAACGCTTCGACATAGGCGTAGATGCTGAACACCTCGGTGGCGCGCGCCGGGCCGCCGCCGGAGATGGTCCAGACGATATCGAAGGTGCGGAAGGCGTCGATGGCGCGGATGACGACGCACACCACGATCACCGGCCGCAGCATCGGCAGGGTGATGAAGCGAAAGGTGCGCCAGGCCGAGGCCGCATCGATCTGGGCCGCCTCGAACGGCTCGGGCGGCAGGCTCTGCAGCCCGGCCAGCAGCAACAGCGCAAACCAGGGCGTCCACAGCCAGACATCGGTCAACAGAATGGCGAGAAACGCCGTCCACTTCTGCGTCAGCCAGGCGATTGGCGGCACGCCGAAGGCGCCCAAGACGACGTTGACGATGCCGAACTGGTCGTTGAACATCCAGCGGATCATGATGGCGGCGATGACCGGCGCCACCATCAGCGGCAGCAGAATTGTGGTCCCAACCAGCCAGCGGCCGGCGAACTTGCGGTTGAGAAGCAGGGCGATGGCGAGCCCGAACAGCAACGACAGGGCGACGCTCGCCAGCATGAAGCCGAAGGTGTTGGGGAGGACGATGGCAAGAAATTCTCGGTCGCCCAGGACATAGGCATAGTTGGTGAAACCGATCCAGGTTCGCTTGGGATCGTTGAGGTGCCAGTCCCGGAAACTGGCGTTGGCGCCGGTCAGGATCGGCAGGATCTGAAAGGCAATGAGAACGGTCACCGCCGGCGCGATCAGCGCCAGCATGAAGCGCGTCTTCTCATCGAAGCGGCGCAGCCGGTGCATGCCACCTGCCGGGGTCATCGCCCCGGCCATCTGGGCAATCGAGGCAATGGCGCGGCGCGGGTGCCACCGGCCGCGCCGGGGCCACGGCCGGCCCGGTCCGAAGCCGGCACCCTGAGATAGCCGTGATCGGCTCGAGATGCTGCCGCGACGGCAGACGACGGGCCCACGGCGCTAATTGGTGCCAAGCCCGGCGCGCCGGATCTTGTCGACGTGAGCCTCGAGCACCTTGCCGATGTCTTCGCGCTTGCCCGAGATCGCCTCGATGACGGCGTCCGAATAGGCCTTGTGCACCGCCGGCCACTCGGCGAAGTAGTAGGCCGAGTGCGTGATCGGCTTCTGATCGAAGACCGCATGCTTCAGGGCGGCGAAGTCCTTGTCCTCGGCGGCGAGCTTGGGCCACAGCTTGATGTTGGGCGGCGGGCCGCCGGTCTTCTTCCACATCTCGACCTGGCCGGCCTCGTCGCTCATCATGGCCGAGAGCATTTCCTTCACCAGCTTCTTCTTTTCCGCCGGCACGCCAATCGGGATCGCCCAGCCCCAGATCTCGTTCCAGGAGGTTGGCACCTTGGCACGCGGCCCGACCGGGAACGGCGCCATCCCGACCTTGCCGACGATCTTGGAGCGCTTGGGATCGTTGAACTCGCCGAAATGGGTCGAGTCGACGAGCGTGAAAGCGGCCTCGCCGGCCATGAAGATCGCGTTGGCCTCGTTGCGCCCATATGCCGTCATGCCGGGCGGACTGAT
>DATFXD010000256.1:0-28064 GCA_035258605.1 Hyphomicrobiaceae bacterium
ATAATTCAAGAAGGGCTGCAGCGTCATCGCGTTGACATCGGCGCGGTCTTGATCTCCGGCAAAGGACCAGATGTTAAAAATCAAGAAGCCGGTCGTTATGTGCAGCGGCTTTGCCGAGAAGAAGGTGACGAATCCGGGACCAGCGGACCACTTTCCCGTCCCAAGCTTATCGTCCGTGGCCGTTGGCAGCTGAAAGACCGGCCCGACACCCAAACCATGCTCAGCCCGTCACCAAATGATATTGGCTTCGTCGGCGAGAAGAATAATTCTGGCGTGAGATCACCCAGGCCGAACTCGGTACGACCGATTTCTGGTCCGGCAAAGGCCTCGGCAGCCCGTAGCTCTGGTCCAGAGAGGAAGGGCGGTTGATAGATGACCGGAAGGATCGGTCGGATGATGGGTCCAACTCGGATCGAGGTGAAGCGGATAGACCGGTTGAATGTTGAGGACGTTTTGCGTGTTGTTTGTGTGGCCAATGTCAAAGTTTGTATTGTTCTGAAAGGGCGGGCTGATCAAATCGCCGATGGGATTTTGTGCCGCCTCGCGCAGGTCGTCTCCTTTCTGGGCACGTGCGGGAAGCCCCATGCTACCCGCAACGTCTCGATCAAGCTGAGGTGCGATCGGGTTGGCACGGCTTGCGCCAGCATCAGTCCAGCGGCGCGAAAGCCCACGTTGCGCGCGATAGCTGATAAGACAGCCCGTCGGCATGCATGCCGAGCGCGCGCTTGGCCTTCCTTGATCGAGGCGGTCGCGTTCGAATCCAGACGGGCTGACCGAGGGGATCGAGAAGGAGACTATCAGCGTGGCAGCATCCGTAAGAGAGGGTCAAGATTCTCTAGTGATGGCTCGAGCGTGCCGACACCGTGCTGATGGATGAGGCGGACGATCATGTGGTTGAAGGGTGTCTTCACACCCAGCCGATGCCCTTGGTCAACGACGTAGCCGTTGAGGTAGTCGATCTCAGTGCGCCGGCCACGCATAACATCCTGAAGCATAGACGGCCGCCCGCCGGCCAGCCCCTTGGCGCTGGCGGCCATGTCCGTCAGCAGCCGGTCTGTGCCGCGGCCAGCAGCCGCGTCAACGAATCGCTGGGTTTCAATGCCGTAGATCGGCTCGACCTCGAACCCGCATCCACTCCCGACGCTGATCGCCTCCGCGGCTAGTTGGATGGCAATGCGCGCTGGCCCTGGCACACTGCGGACCTCGGCCGAGCCAAGGCCACTAAGGCCGGCGATCGGGTTCGCCATGCAGTTCACCGTTAGTTTCGACCAGCGCTCGCCATAGAGATTGGTCGTCACCTTGGCACCGGCCACGTCGTTCATCACGCCGGCCAACCGTTGCGCGCGCTCGCTATCCTTACCATCCAGCTCGCCAATCTTGAAACCGATCGGCTGCGTATCAGTGCGCATGGCGTGACCGGCCTCGTAGAGACCGGCGCCGATCGTGATGACACAACCAAGCGTCCCACTGCGCCCAGCCACTGCTGCCACCCGCTCGTCGTTGATCCCGTTCTGGAAATCCACGACGACGCCGTCGGGCCGGGCTAGATGTGGCAGTACCAGCGCCGTCGCCCATTCGGTGTCGTATGACTTCACCGCCACGAATGCGGCGTCGAACGGCTGGGTGATCGACTGCAGCTCGTGTACGTGAATAGCCTTCACGCGGATAACGTGATCGCCACAGGTTCCAGATAGCCGCAGTCCCTGCCGTCGCATTGCTTCCACGTGCTCCGGCCATTGGTCAATTAGTGTGACGTCGCGCCCCACCTTTGCCAACAAGCCGCCGACCACACTGCCGATCGCCCCTGCGCCGATGATTCCGATTCTCATGAGAGCCTCCCGGTTGGCTAATGGGAGTGTAGCACTGCTATGCTACCGCGGTCCTGCCCCGCCGCTCGACCCCATGGTTTTCCGGCACGTCGGGTGACACTCCAATTCCGGACAAAGGCGCCACGACACGCCCGGATGATCCGTCCGTGCCAATTTCCGACACATGCACCGCAGGAAGACACGATCCCTATTCGATTACCTCGTCGGCGCGGGCGAGCAGCGTAGGCGGCACGTCGAGGCCAAGCGCCTTGGCTGTGTTGAGATTGATGACAAGCTCAAACCGGCTCGCCTGATAGACGGGTAGATCAGCTGGGGGCGCACCTTTCAGAATACGGTCGACATAGAGTGCCGCCCGGCGATAATTGTCTTTGAGATCTGCTCCGTACGATAGCAAACCGCCTTCGACAACGTGACCTCGATTCTCGTAGGCGGCGGGCAGGCGACGCTGCGCCGCGAGCTCCGCCACCCGTTTGCGAAGTGAGAACAGCAGGAAGTCGTATTGCACCAACACGGCATCACGATCCCTCAGAGCCTCGAACGCGCCGTCAAGGTCTTCGGTCTCGCGGACCTCGACACGCGTCACGTCGGCTCCGAACTTGGTGGCCGCGTCCTCTGCATCGTGCCAGCTGGACCTGCTACCGGCATTCCCGGGATTGCCGAGCCAGGCGATACGGCGAGGTTGGTGCCCTAGCAGCTCCGCGAGGATCTCTAGCCGTTTGCCCCAAAAGATCTGGGGACCCGCGGAGAATCCCGTGATGTTGTTGCCTGGCCGAGCGATGCTGTTGACAACTCCTAAGGATAGTGGGTCTGAGATTTGCAAGAAAATGATGGGGATATCCCGAGTGGCAGCCTGAAGCGCCGTAGTCTCCGATGAGCCTGTCGCGACAATCACGTCGGGGCGTCGCGCCACGAGCTCCGCTGCGAGACCAGGAATGATCGAGAAATCGCCGTTGGCGAACCGAGGCTCCACGTCGTATGTCTCGCCCTCGCGCCACCCGAGCTGGTGCAGACCATCTTTGAGTATCTCAAGCGACGGGCTTCCCCCTTCTTGGGGGGACTTCGCGCCGTTGAGATAACCTATGCGAGTTCGTCGCGGGCTCTGCGCACTCAGTGGATCGGGCGCGAACACGGCTGCGCCAGTAAACAGCGTTATGAACTCCCGCCGCCTCATCTGACCCCCACTGCAATAGAGGAGATGCCGAGACACTATCAGCAAT
The DNA here is from genome assembly GCA_035258605.1 of Hyphomicrobiaceae bacterium. GTDB lineage: Bacteria > Pseudomonadota > Alphaproteobacteria > Rhizobiales > Hyphomicrobiaceae > AWTP1-13. Next base: position 3,047 of record DATFXD010000256.1, read on the forward strand.
CAGAACACGCCGCATCGGTTTGTTGCGGCGCAATGTAATCGCATCGCGACGTGGTTGTGGGTCAAATCCGGCGCCGAGCTGCTGTCTGCTATTGGGCGAAGGAGCCGTGGACCGATGGAGCGAAGGACGTAGTTTCCGACCTGAGCGGGCGCAGCACCGTGCGTGTACAGAGCCTTACTCGATCAACTCGTCGGCGCGGGCAACCGGTAACGCCGGCACGGTAAGGGCAAGTGTTCGCGCTGTTGAGATTGATGACAACCGCTCGACCATTTTGTCACTTCGTGGCCTCCTCAACCGGCAACTCCGCGAACACACTGAGGGTCGACCTCGCGACGATTGCGTAGGTAGCTAATACTTGGCGCCCGTTGATGTCGCGAACGGCTTGCATTGGAGGATTTGAGCCCGCTCTGTGCGCCGCTTGAACATGGGCGAGATCCGCAAAATCTCGCAGGATCATTCCGATATCGGAATGCGCAATGACGCGGCCCCGAGTATCGACCAGGAAGGCGACACCGTGATCGCCGACCCCTTGTCGCAGCTACCATGTCTTGGATCACCTTGAGATTGACTTCGGCGATTGTGACGTCCCCGCTCACTGCTGCGAGGGCCAAGGTGATGTAGGGCTCCGACTCCTTGCGGAGATAGACCGGGCTCACGCTTGTTGGCGCGGGCTTAGGTGAACTTGGGGTCCTGACTGAAGTCCGCCCCGCTCGCGAGCTTGTCTATCACTCGCGCGAACTCGGTAGTTTCACGTTCTCGCTGCTTTTGAACGGTTGGGTTCTGCCGCTTTGGCGCGTTCGAACGCGCGCCAGGCTCAGCATGATCACGGGCCCGGCCTGGACACTTGACCTTCGTCCAGTACCTGCTCAGCCCGGACACGTAGCGCGACCAGGAGCGCTTTGAAACCACACCCTCGAACCCGAACTTGTCGCAATGTTCGTAAAGGAGCGCGCCGTCCGGGAAGGTTTGCATCTCCTTGAGGAACGGCACCTTCGACCTGGCGCAGAGCCGGTGCAGATCCTTCTTCCACTCAAGTAGCGGCAAGCCACGCAGATCAAGGCCACGCACAAACAACCGGTCGAACCCGATGAAGATTAGTTGCGAATCGTCGGGATGGCTGGTGCGCATCTCGCGCATCAATCGCCAGAAGTGCGCCCCGCCGCGGTGATCAATCAGCATAGCTCGCCGTCGACGATCGTTTCCGGCGGCAGCTTGGCAAAGGCCTCCGCCATGCGGAGCAGGCGCTCAGTGTACTCGTCGCCGTGGCGCGAATAGATCCGGACGCCGGCGCCGTCTTTGATGCATTGAAATCGGAAACCATCCCATTTCGGCTCGTGGGCCCTTGGGCGGGCGGACGGATGACGATGGCGATAGGGGCTCGATGAACGCGAGACGGTCGGGCACGAGAGAGATGTAGACCATCGCCTGGCGCCAAGGCAAATCGGTCCCAACGGCCGATATTGGCGCGATAGATGGGATTACAGCCGCCCGCAACATCCGTACCCGCCGTAACCCAGATGACAAAGACGGCAACGGCGGCGGTGGCGGGTTACACGTGGTTACAGGTGCCTGCCTCAGCCCCGGTCGTTCGCTCGGCTGGGGGTGTTTACGCAGGTCGCGGCGGCGGCGCAATTCGACAGCGGGCCATGGACATGCCGGTCGATCTGCAGACCGCTTGAGACTGTCTGGCCGGGGGCGTCGGCCGACTGTCCACCTGGGCCCGCTCTCCGTCGTGGACGGCGGGCCTTTTTGCGTTGAGGTTTCTGCGCGAAGCGGTTAGTACGGTTTCGCACGGTTTAGTCACGTTCAGTTTTGTAACATGCAATGTTGATAAACTGTGCTATCATCGTCAGCACACACAGAATTTTCTCTGCTGAGGGACACCGAGTTTTCTCTGCTGAGGGAAGCCCTCCGGATGCGCCAACTTCCGGAGATCAGCGGCACTACGCCCCAAGAATGCTTGGGGCGTTTTTTTGCTCCGCCTTGCGCTCGGCACCCGAAACGCTGCGCAAAATTGGAGTCCTTCCGTCGGAGAACGGGCGGTATAAACAGGCGGCTGGCGATCTAACACTCACAATGCATCGGAAGTGCGCGAGGGACAGGCACACCCATGAGTGTCGACGCCCGTGTTGTTGTGGACTTGGGAGGTTTTGAGGGCCTTGCGCTCGTTATCCCCCGTGCTACTGGCGTGATCTATGAACAACAGGGCTGCAACATGCATCATCGGCGGCGCATGGAGGGCTTCCTCGCTCCTATCCTGGCTCATTTGCCTCCTCCCTGCGATATCGCAAACCAGCTTACCTTGTACTTTGATGGGCCTAAGTGGTGGGGCGAATGCTGCTGGGGCATCGATGACGAAACCGCTGACTTTGTCGAACGGGCATTATCGAATATGCGAGGGCTAAACGATATCAGAGTAGATCGCGCGTTGATGAACGAGAGCATGGAATCGTGGATCCATGTGCGCGTCAGCGGCGGCGAGTCTCCGGGCGTTTTCTATGGTGCCGCTGCAGAACATGGGGCTGTGTTAACTTGGTGCTGGTACACGGGGCCAGAAGACGCCGAAGCCGTTGAGGCCTTGCGCTCGGCACCGGAAACAGTCGACAAGGCCGATGCGATTGCCGATCGATCTGACCGGAAGAGAAAATAACCCGGCGACGCCATGCGATAGGACGACCCTTTGCACTTCTTCGCTGTGTGACCTCTCAGCGGCTTGGCCGATGAGGTCCTTCACCTCGAGCTTTTAGCGCGCAGGTATCAGAAATTCGGTGACGGTACGGCGCCGGCGCTTACGGCCGCGGGCCAGCGTCGTCTGCCTTTCACGCTTTTGGGTGATCCTGCCGAGCGCGCCGGCGATCGTTCGGTAGGGCAGGGGCGCGTCCGCTATGCTGGCCAGGAAGCCAGGCAAGTACGTGCGCTCGAGCGCACTCGAGCTGATCCAGCCGCCCAGCAGACCCTGAAGCGCCGGGTGCTGCTGCAGATGCTCGATGAAGCCGCCGGCATAGGCCTCGCCTGGCAGCGTCGGTGAGCCATCGATATCGGGATGGACGATGCTGTCGCCGATGCGGCATGGCTCAGCGGCATGCTTTCCGCCTGAGTTTCCGGCATGGTCATCCGCACGGCTCGAGCCATGGTTCAGGTCATGGCTTGCGTCATGGCTCAGGCCAGGTGATGCAGCCGGTGTAACGCCGGGTGGTGCGCCCTGTGGTGCGCCTGAGTTTCTGCCACGGAGGCTGGACCAGGCGCGGCCCAAGACGCCCTTTCCGCTGATGCAGGCTGATGCAGGTGATGCACGCAGGTCCGCCACCGCCGCACCTACTGCAAAAGTTGCCACCGAAATTGCCACCGAACTGACAGCGACGGGCCGGTAGGGGGCGGGAGAAAAGGGGATCGTGTTGGTCGAAAACGCCGACAAAACAGGACCAGACAGCGCTGTTGGGGACGCCGCAAGACGATATGTGGCGGCTTAGCAAACCGCCGCCTTCAGCCACGTCTCCGGCTAGGTAAGGCGCTGGTACCCTTCGCATCGCGGCCTCGATGGCATTGGCCTGACCGCCGGCCTTGAACAGTGCGCGTAGGTATTGAGCGTCGTGGTCGATGACCGTGCCCGATGCGGCGGCTGATCGTGACGATGTCGAACCGGCAGCGATCAGCGCGCTCACATGGGTATGCCTCAAAGCATGGAACGTCACCCTTGGCAGGCCCAGCGTCTCGCGGGCCCCGGATGCAATCCCGGTTCAGGTTGTCCGTCGGACGACATGAGCGACCCGTCCTCATGGCAGAAGACCAGGGCGTCGGCTCAGCATTGCGGGGCCTAGCGCCAGCCGAAGTTCCAACTGCCGCTTGCGGTGGTCGCGCAATACGGCAGGGCTAGCCTGCGGTGGCTTCACTCGGTCTTCGGGATCTTGATGCTCAAGGTGCCGCCGCGCGTCCAATGAGCGCTCGACCCGCAGCCAAGCCTTGTCGAGATCGACGTCGCTCCATCTGAGCGCCAGCAATTCGCCCCGCGGCCGTGCCCAAGGCAAGCACGACCGTCGTATAGAGGGCATGGCCCTTGGTGCCGCTGTGATCAACGAGTTCATGCAAATCCCGCCACACTTGTCACTCCCGGTGAAGTCTTGGTGGCCGATATATTACCCTACGATCAACGCCGGGGACGTCACGGCCGATGCGGCGGTGAATCACCGGGCAACAAAACGGAGAGCCAGTATGACAACGCATGCGATCGTCTCACGGGACAAGTGGTTGGAATCTCGGCGCGACCTGCTTATCGCGGAAAAGGATTTGACGCACCGCAGCGACCAGGTGGCGGAGCTGCGCAGAAAGCTGCCCTGGGTACGTATCGAGAAGTCCTATGTGTTCGACGGGCCGGACGGAAAAATATCGCTGGCCGATCTGTTCGCCGGCCGCGGCCAGCTGCTCGTGCAACATTTCATGCTAGCACCGGGCTGGAGGGAGGGCTGCAAGAGCTGCTCTTACATGGCCGACCATACGGACGGCATGACGCCGCATCTGGCGCAGCGAGATGTCAGCTTCGTGGCGATTTCGCGTGCGCCCTACACCGAGATCGAGCACTTCCGTAAGCGGATGGGCTGGCGTTTCAATTGGGTCTCGTCGAATGGCAACAGCTTCAATCACGATTTCCGGGTGAGCTTCACGCCGGAGGAGATCGCCAACGGCAAGATCGACTATAATTTCGGTGGCTCGCCGCATCTTAACGATGAATTGCCGGGCGTCAGCGTGTTCGTAAAGGATGAAGTTGACGCAGTCTTCCACACCTATTCGACTTACGGCCGTGGGGTCGAGGTGATGATGGGCACCTATCGGATGCTTGACTTGACGCCCAAGGGCCGCGCCGAGGAAGGCCTTTCCCACACAATGCAGTGGGTTCGCCATCGCGACCGCTATGAGCAGGATGCACCCGCCAAGACGGGCTCCTGCTGCGGCGGAAAGCATTGAGGACGGTTGCCATGGCCAATCCCCTCGACCACAGGGGGCTGGCCACCCCCATCACAGGTTTGGCGACTTTGTCGTGATGAATTTGGTCAGGCACGTCAAGCAGTGAGCATCGTGCGCCTGCTAAACTGGATGCTCAGTGGCATGTGCCGAATGCTGAGCAGACGGTTGCTAGATTTCCAATGCTGGCGTTGGCTGGTCTAAATGTTTCCTCGCAGGGAACATTTGAAAGCGATCCAGTTGTGAAGGGCCGCCTAAACCGGTCATTCGTCGGCGAACAGGATCTCTAGTCGGGAGAAGAGCCGGCGCTGGAACTGAACGCCGACCCGGTTCTGGGTGTTCACGGCAATGCGCACCGGGTCCCAGAGGAACGAGAGAAAAAGGCGACCGAGAAGCCGGTTGATCGTCTCCTGTGCGTTGGGCATGAAGGCTTCGACCGCGGCAATGTGTTCGGCTTTCGGTGCCTCGGCCGTTCCGCCCAGCACCAGCTCCATCGACCGGTACCGGTTGGGCGCCGGTATCGTGGCGACCCACATTTGGTTGCCGATATAGGCCAGCTGCACGGTTGCCTCAATAGTCCCGAGCCGCGACCGAATCAAAGTCATCGCGAGTCTCCGATTCTAGTTGAGGAAACGTCCGCAGCGCCGCCGGAATGATTTGCAAGGACCGCTCTGACATTCATCCGCGAGTGATGGCCGCGTCAACGTTTTTTCAGCGTCGCTCTTGCCGGCCTGATTAGTCGTCGGCGCTGTCGATGGGCGCGGCAATAGGATGAACATCCGGCAAAATAAGGGCGTCTGCCCAATCAAAGTCTAGCGGGTGCCAATGGCGGTGAGATCCGAGCCACATCCGGCCGGCCTACAGATTGCGAGCGCATGAATTGCAGGACAGGTCGGATCACATCCCGGCGTGGTGATCACCGATCAAGGGAACTTCCGACTGAGCTGAGCTTGGTGCCATTGGTGAGAGGGAGATGGATAGGCATCAAGGCGTTCGCTACGGCAGTCTCGGGAGCGACGCGACCTAGCCCAAGCACTCTCTTCGCATCTGGATGGCCGCTCAGGGCTTCGTGTGGCGAGCATGATGCCGCCTTCGCTTCGAATCTGCGCCACGCTTGCGGCTCAACCCGGCTTGCCGAATGCGCCGGAGCGTCCCATTCTGCTGCAACTTAGCCGTGCCTGGTTGCGGCGGCACTTGGGAGATATGCATGACCAAGCCCCGTGCGTTGATCATCGGCGGCTCGGTTGGCGGCCTGTTCGCCGCGCACCTGCTGGACTCGATCGGCTGGGATGTCGACGTGTTCGAGCGCGTCGATGACGATCTCGCCAGCCGCGGTGCCGGCATCGGCACGCATCCGGTTCTGCGGGAGATCATGCGGCGATTGGGGCTTTCGATCGACAACTCGATTGTGGTGGTGACGTCCTCTTACATCTGTCGCGATCGCACCGGTCGGCTGATCCTAGAGCTCCCGACCCCGCGCATGATGAGCGCGTGGTCACCGTTGTATCGCGCGCTCAGGGACAACCTGCGCCGGGCCAGATATCACCGCGGCAAGGACTGCTTGGAGGTGCGTTCCGCCGGCAGCAGCGTTACGGCCGTGTTTGCCGACGGCTCGCTGGCAACGGGCGACCTGCTGGTTGCGGCCGACGGCATCCGCTCCACGGTACGCAGCCAGTTTCTCCCGGACGTCAAGCCCACCTACGCCGGGTATGTCGCCTGGCGCGCGTTGGTGTCAGAGCGAGACGTGGCGCCTGCAACCCGCGCGGTGCTCGAGCGCGAGTATCTCTTCTGCGTGCCGGAGGGCGAGCTGGCGCTGTGCTACGCGGTGCCGGCGCGCGACGGTGGCACGTGTTTGGGCCACCGCGACTACAATTTGGTGTGGTACCGGCCCGCGGACGAAGCCGCACTCGCAAAGCTCTGCACCGACGCGCAGGGGCGCCAGTACGATGGCTCGATCGCCCCGCCCCTCATCCGCGCCGAGGTGATCGCCGATCTACGGCAGTTTGCGAGAGCCGAGCTGCCGCCGCCTATGTTCGACGTGGTCGACCGCACCGAACAGCCATTCTTCCAGGCGATACACGATCTCGCCTCTCCCCGGGTGGTGTTCGGTCGAGTGGCCGTGCTGGGCGATGCGGCGTTCGTGGCGCGGCCGCATGTCGGTGCCGGGGTGACGAAGGCAGCACTCGACGCGCTTTGCCTGGTGGAGGCAATCTCAGGCGCGGGGGGCGATCTCGACGTGGCGCTGGCGCGTTACGATCGTGAGCGGTGCCGCTTCGGCGATTGGATCGTTGGCCGCGGGCGCGACCTTGGTGCCTCGATTGGCGTGCGGGCGAGGACGGAGGGTCAGGTCGGACAAGTAGAATTGGACCGCCGTGCAGCGGTGGCGATGGGTGGCTACGCCGCCAATGCCGAGGAGCTTGCCCGGCTGACCGCCGACGGCCGCCCACCGAGCCGAGTAGAAACTGGGTGCGATACCGGGCCGTAGCACGAAGCCTACTGGTCGCTGCACGCGCGGCGATCGCTCATCTCTCCAACGTGCGCGCGGTAAAAAGGAGTGAGACGATTGTCTCACTCCTTCCCACCCGCCGCGACAAGCCTCTCGACTTCGAGGAGGCAAATGATTGCAAAACGGCTGTCTGGTTGGGTCGCGGGTTAGTTGTGGTCGCGGTCAACCTGTTGGTAGAAGCTTTTGGCATCAAACGCGTCGGCGCTACCGGCGATGCCAACGATAACCAACAGTGCAAGCAGGGCGGATGCGATGGTCCTCATGACTGTCTCTCCTCTGGTCTTGTCGAGAGCTCGCGAGCCCGAGCTCATGGAGCGACGGTAGCGGGCCAATCTTTCCGCGCCCATCTCCTCAATTGGCAGCTTTTCGCCCGATCTTTCCCGATCAGCGAAGTGCTGACGAGGTGGGGAAAATTACGGTCCGGCAGTCGCAGCAAGCGCGATCCCAAAGCGCCAGCTCCAAATCTGTTGCCCAGTCCGCTGATCTCAGTGCGAGAAGAGGCTCGATGCGCGAGCAAGAACCTGGGCTTCAGGTCCGTTAGCATCGAGCGTTGTCCAGGTCGACGATAGCGCTCCCCTGTCCAAGGCAAGCTGCGCTCTGACCACGTCGGCGGTGGCATCGGAGGCATCGCCCTTGCGGTTCGCAACCCGCGACATCAATGCTGGGGGCTCGGCGTCTAGCCACAGGCCGCGAAACGGAACCTGGAGCTCGGCAGCTACGGCTTCAACGCTGCGCCGCTCCTCGGTATTGGCGAATACCGCATCGACGATCACTGAGTGGCCAGCGGCCAGCACCAGCCGCGCCTTGCTGCGCAGCGCCGCATAGACGCTCTGATTGACCTCGGGCGAATAGGAGGTGGCGCCTAGGCGAACCGTCGCCTCAACCTTGAACAGCGCCTTGCGCTCGAGGTCGCTGCGGATGTGAACCGCGCCAGGCGCCGATCCCAACGTTGGGGCGAGCCCTGCGGCGAGCGTCGTCTTTCCAGTGCCCGATAGTCCGCCAACCGCGAAAAGCCGCGGCGGCCGCGGCGCCAAAAACGTTTGAGCTGCGGCAAAATACGCATGTCCACGTTCGTTGTGCGTGTTGCCGGCAGCCGCCGGCTCAAGCCGCGCATGTTCGAAGCTGACCATGGCCCGCACGGCCGCGCGCAGTCCCAAGAACAGTGGCAATGCCCGCAAGCCCGCGAGATCATGAGCATCGTTGCCGCGGTAAAGATAGTGATTGAGAACCTCGTTGCCGGCCCGACGTTGGCCATACCGCTCTAGGTCCATCAATAGGAATGCCAAATCATAGAGCGTATCAATGGTCGCCATCTCTTCGTCGAACTCAATGGCATCGTAGAGCCGAGGGTGTCCCTGCCAGAGCACGATATTCGCCAGATGAATGTCGCCATGACAGCGCCGGACGTAGCCGCGAACAGCTCGCTCGTTGAGACAGCTCGCCGCCGCGTCGAGCTGGTCCCTGGCCCGCTGCGCGAAGCGGCGCAAGTCGCCTGTAGGCAACACCGCTTGCTGCTGCAGCGACTGTGCCAACGATGTCAGTAGTCGCCGCTGCGGACCCGCGCCATCGGCAGATACCCGCCGCTCGGCGTGCACATGACTGTCAAATACCGTGTCGGCAACGCCTGTTGCGATCTCGGACCTGAGCGGGCCGGCCGAGGCCGCGTGACTAAGCAGCGCCGATTGCGGGAAACGCCGCATCTTCACCGCCCATTCCACCACCTCCCCGGTGCCACCGAGCGCGAGGCCGCCACCTGCCGGACGCCTAACAATCGGTACGCAGTCCAGATAGATGTCCGGAGCAAACCGTCGGTTGATGTCGACCTCGCGCCGGCATGCCGCATGACGATTTTCGAGGGTCGAGAAATCGAGGTAGGGCAAGCGAACCGCCCGCTTGATTTTCCAGCCATGATCGCCGACCAGAAAAACGATATTGGCGTGGGTATCGACGCGATCGACGGGCCCGGTTTGGCCATGCGATGCGGGGTCCGAGAGAAAGGCGATCGCGTCCGCCTGTTGCCGGGAATTACGGTTCGGCATTGCCGTGCCTGAGCACCATCGGGGTGGGCCTAGCGGGTATCTGTAACCAGCACCGCGGCGCCGGTGAGCTCGCCTGCCCGGAGGCGATCGAGGGCAAGGTTGGCGTCGCTCAGCCCATATGGTTCAACGTGAGTGTTTATCGGCATGCGTGCGGCGACTTCCATAAAGTCGATGGCATCCTGGCGCGTCAGGTTGGCGACCGAGCGCACGATCCGTTCGCCCCACAGCAAGGCGTAGGGCATCGATGGGATATCGCTCATGTGAATGCCGCCGAGCACGACGGTACCGCCCTTGCGGACCGACGCCAGCGCCGCCGGCACGAGCGAGCCAACCGGCGCGAACAGAATGGCCGCGTCCAGCATAGCCGGCGGGCGCACATCGCTGTCTCCTGCCCAAACGCAGCCGAGCTGCCGCGCAAAGGTTTGCGCGGCGGCATCACCCGGCCGCGTGAAGGCATAGACGGACCGTCCCTCGAACTGCGCCACCTGGGCGATGATATGCGCGGCGGCGCCAAACCCGTAGAGCCCCAAGTGTTGGGCGTCGCCGGCCAGGCGCAGCGAGCGATAGCCGATCAAACCAGCGCACAACAGCGGGGCCGCCGCGACGTCACTGTAGGTTGCCGGAAGCCGATAGCAGTAGGCGGCATCGGCAATCGCCAAATCGGCGTAACCGCCATCAAAGTCACAGCCGGTGAATTTGGCTGCGTCACACAGGTTCTCGTGACCGCTGCGACAGAAGGCACATTGGCCGCAGGTGTGGCCAAGCCATGCGATCCCGATCCGATCACCGGCGCCGAGGGTGGTCACCCCGGCGCCGACCGCTTCGATGCGACCGACAATTTCGTGGCCGGGTATCAGCGGCAGCTTCCCGCAGGCAAGTTCAGCGTCGACGAGGTGTAGATCCGTGCGGCAAACGCCGCAGGCGGCAACGCGCACCAAAACCTGGTTGGGTCCGGGCTCTGGGTCCGGCAGCCGCACCTTTTGCAAGGCCACGCCCGGCTTTTGCAGTTGCATCGCCAGCATTGTGCGAGCTTACCCTTATTCCGCCCCACACCATCCATAAATCGCACGCGACCCACACTGGGCAGCCTTGACCTCCGCCGTCGGGCGCTCGCGCCCGGCCCTGCAAAGCTTCGCCCGAGCATCGCCCGCGCATCTCGTCGCATCCGCCGCCAACGAAGAGTTCGCGATTATGCCCCCCGGCGCACCGCGTCTTGACCTGGCGGCGGTGGCTCCGGCCGGCACTGACACTAGCCCGAAGTTCCTCGTGGACTCGGCGTCGCGGCACCTACCCGCGACCGTTGACGCCGCACGGTGCCGGTCGTCAGGTGCTGCGGTGGGCGGGGCTTTTTTGCATGGACCCAGATCACTGGAATGTTCCTGGCGCGGGCGTCTTCGATCACCTCTACGGTGCCACCTTTGCCACGTGACCCCTCGCCGTCCCAGACGGCAATCAAAACGTCGCTCAGAGCCAGCAACCTTTGCCCGACGCGGTGATAGCCGTGTTCGGGTGGGTGCTTGCGCGCCGTCGCCTTTGGCTCCTCCACCGTGGTTGCAGCCTTGCAAAGGGCGCGGAACTCTCCCACCAGGAACGCAGCGGGGAAATCCTGTTCGAAGCGCGTGCGGTCGAAGGCCAGCACAGCGTGCAGATCCCAACCGCGACCCAAGGCGACGAATGCGGCGAGGCGATCGGCACCTTCGGCAAGCCCCGAGAGCAAGACGGCGCGGGCCGCGGGGTTCTGGGCCTCGATCTCGGCCATCACCCGATCGAGGTCGGCCTTGATGCGCCGCCATTGCGCCTCAGGCATGCGATTGGGGCGGTGACCGGTGACGGCGACGCGCACCACGCGCGTGCGGCGCCGACCATGGTTCGCGTTCATGCTCGCCCCGGCCACCGATCAGTGCCTAATGCCGCCGCGGCGCTCACCGGTTTGTAACCGGCTAGCGGTTGGCAGGAACGCCGCAAATTGCGCCGGCAAGTCCACCAGCTCGGCGGATTTCTCGCCGATTCGAATGAGATCGGGGATGGCGGCCACGTTGTCCATTCGCAGTGTCTCTGCCTTGATGGTGGCAAGCCCCATGGCCGCCAGCCCGTGCTCAGAGACATCCGGATTATAGCGGGCATAGAGGAACTGGCGGGGCGATGGCGCGGCCTCGACGGGAATTAGCGTTCCGAGCTCGATGTCGAGTTCACCACCATAGACGCAGCGGCCGAGCGTGCGACAGGTGATGTCATTCTCGACCGAGATTGACGTCATCAGAGTGCCGGGGATGGTGCGGGCGTTGGTGAGCAGGGATTGGCCAAACAGCTTGGCTTTGGGGAGGGGATGAAACACGGACCCTGTGCCGACCGAGATGAGCATGAGCCGATCTTCGCCGGCAGGCCACGCCAGCCGGTACTCCGGCGAGGTCGCCATCCGATAGAGCAGGAGCGCTGGATTGTTGTAGGGAGTTACGCCGCCGTCCTCAAAGATGAATGTGTAGCGGGGGTCACCGGTGACGAATTCGATCTGCTCCGGCTCGAAAAACGTCGGCGCGGCGGTGCTGGCGCGAACCAGCTTCCAAAGCGGAATTTTCATATTGCAATCGGCCCGCTCCGCATCGTTGAAGCGTGCGAGCGGGTTGCTCGAAATCGGCCAGGGCGAGTCGGTCGTCACATTGCGGGTGACGATCAGCAGCAGTGACTTCAGGGTGCCGTTGGCGTGCATATCAAGCAGCGAACCGGCGCCGATCTCTTTGCGCAGCATTTCCCGTAATGGGTCCGCGGCGAAGCTATAGTAGAGGAGGCGCCGCCATAGCGGGGCCGGCTGAAACATGGCCGCGCCCGACCTTCGATAAAAGTCGATGAGCTCGCTGCAGGATTTGCCGATAGCCAGGCCGGCCGCAATGATGGCACCGGTCGAAGTGCCGGCAAAATAGTCGAAAAAATAGCAAAGCCGGAAGGCATCGCCCATGCCCGACAGCGGACGCAGCTGATCCTCCATGCGCTTGAGAAGACACAGCGACATGACGCCCATGATGCCGCCGCCGTCCAAGGCCAACAGCCGCTTTTGATCGGAATTGAACATGACCATCGCCCCGCGCACGAACGGTGATGGTGATCACGCGCCAGGCCGCCCAGTCGTGTCAACCGCAAGCCTGGCGACCTATTCCGGCCACCGGCGAGATCGATCGACGCTGGCGACGTAGCCCCACCATCCGTGCTCCAACCCGTAACAGGAGACTAGCTTGGAGCGGTCCTAAATGGTAGCGGCTCCAAGGTCCCGGGCCGGGGTGCCGTCGGCGACGCTCTGTCAGCGCTAACGTGCGATCCGGCATAGCGTTTTTGGCGTCTGCGTCAGTCACATCCAACCGGTGAACGCCAGTCGCGCTAGATCGGATGCGCAGTAAGCCTGGAGGTCCGCGGTCTTGCCGATACGTCAGCAGGCTCTCACGCTTGCGGCGGGCAACGGCGCGTCTGCTGCAGGGCGGCAACGACGATCGACTGTGGGTGGCGCGCCAACGATTCAACGCTTGCCACGCCCTCGATCTTGGTCAAAGGTTCCGCATGCGGAGCGCCATCCAAGCTTAAGCGGTGGTGCTACAACTATCGTCGCGTCTGGGCGACGATGATCTTGCCCCGAGGAGGACGCCAAACAATCGTACTCAAAGCATGAGGTAATGGCCTGCTTCGATAGCCCTTCTAACACAGACCAAGAGTGCCATTCGATGTTCCAGACCGGCGGCGGAAAGTTGGTAGGAGAAGGTCCAGGTGGCAGCGAGCCAGCATTCGAACGATTCTTTGATTTTGAAATAACCTTGCCTTCTGGCGCGCGCCCGTCGCGGGGTACCGTACAAGACGGGTCTTTAGATTGACACCAAGCACGCTATGCAGCGCCACACTCGAGATCGCGTGGCGCTCGATGTATTGCATTCGGCTCAGGGTTGGTAGTGATGGCCGCGTCTCCTGGTGCTCCTAGTCCCGTCGCCCAGCAATACACTAAATGGGTGTACCCAAAGCCGATCATGGACTTGTCGGCGCCGGAGCTTCAGGGCATCCGCGACGGGGGTGATCCGGAGAATAACTTTTATACCTATTGGCCCAACCAAGCTTACCGTGACGATCTTGACATCTTGATTGCAGGCTGCGGCAGCAATGCCGCCGCCAGGTATGCCTTCAACCATCCGGCGGCGCGCGTGGTCGGCATAGACATCAGCCCGGCCAGCCTAGCGCATGAAGCCTACCTCAAGCAGAAGCATGCTCTCGATAACCTCACCCTGCATCGCCTAACTTTGGAAGAGGCGCAATCCCTTGAACGGCCTTTTGATTTTATCGAAGTCTCGGGCGTCGTGCATCATCTGCCCGACCCGGTGGCCGGTCTCAAAGCGCTGGGCAGCGTTTTGCGGCCGAATGGAACGATCGCCATCATGGTGTACGGCCGATACGGACGCACCGGGGTATATATGTTGCAGGAATTGTTTCGGTTGCTGGCGCTTGAGCAGACCGACCAGGATTTGGCGGTGGTGAAGCAAGCAATCGCGGCTGTACCAAAGCATCATGTCATTCGCGAATACATGAGCCGAGCGCGGGACCTGAGCTACGATGCCGGCCTCGTCGATACATTTTTGCACAGTCAAGATCGGCCCTTCACCGTGGCCGAGTGCCTGGATCTGGTTCGCCAAGCGGGCCTCAGCTTCATGGGTTGGCTGGATAATATCTTTTACTATCCCGAGGGCCAGATCCCGCCGGACCGCCCACTTAATGCCCGCATCAACGCGCTGCCTGAGGAACGCATTTGGAGCTCGATGGAGCTGTTCAATAGCACGCTGGGTCAGCACTACTTTTGTGCCTGCCGGTCGACACGCCCCGCGAGCACCTACAAAATCACCTTCGCCGGCCCGGAATTCATGTCCTACATCCCGGTTCTGCGCAGCCAACGGGTTGCCTCGAAAGCGGGAGTGCCGGAGGGCTGCATCACGATTAAGCGCGCGCCGTGGCCAGACTACGTGTTGAACCCCGTCATTTCCGCGCTATTCCTGCAAATCGACGGACACAAATCGATCGCCGACTGCTTTGCCGGCGCCAAGCTGGCGCTGCAGTATCAAAGGCAACGCGAGGACGTATGTCGCGACGCCTTTCGCTATCTCTGGCGTCTCGGGTATATCTTTCTGCGGATCCCGGCCTAGGGCGATTTTGGCGTTCGCGGTAGGCCGGGCGTGACGGCCGCGCGGCGTGGGTCGCGGCCACGCATTGGGCAACAAGGTGGTGCGCCGCCGAGGGTCTCGGCGTCAGGCCTCCACCTCATCCTCATTCAAGCCCTGTCGCAGCTGCTCGCGCTCCGCCCTGAGTTTGAGGTAGTGCGCATCGGCCTCAAGGCGGTCCTCAAGGATCATCAGGCGTGTTCTTTGCATGTCCGCCATCACCTCGTTGTTGACGGCGATGGCGTACTCGATGATTTTGCGCGGCGTGCCGTACAGCGATTTCGGCAACTGCAGGTACTCGTCGAAATCCTTAACCCAGAGCTCCATGCGCAGCAGGGGCCCTGCGGCCATCGTATCCGGAAACAGGAACTGCGCGTCGGGCCCGGGCTCGCGAACCACCATGACGCAACGGCCCCACTGCTTCGTCCGCCAATTGTCCCAGCCACCGACCGTCAGGCCAAACTCACCGATTAGGCTGTCGTCGGTCGGGTCATAGATCTTCACGACTCCCGCCTCGCGCGTCGGCACTTCACTGCGTGCGGTCCGGCGCGCCGCATTCCGCTACCCGCAAACGACCTCCCGCCACCGGGCACCTTGGTCGCACGATCCGCCCCGGTGCGCTCGCGACCCCGCCCGTGTCCATAGCGTCGTTGTAGCAAACCGGTCGTGCGAGGCACAACCAATGCGCGAGCGGCGGCGTGGCTCAAGCGAATTGCCGCAACCGCTCCGAGGTTTCCCGAGCCAGCGCCGCCACCAGCGCCCCGGCGGCGGCGGACCTCGTCAACGCTGCCGATTGTCCGGCAAATAGCGCCATCACGTCTCGGTCTCCCGTGGTTGCGAGCGGTTGGGTCAGGCTCAGTTGGGCTGGAAACGCTACCGGCTTTAGCCCCGAGGCGATGAGATCGTCCGTGAGCCGGTTGCGGATATAGCGTGCCGGCCTTCCGGTAATCATGTCGGTGACCACAGTTGCCGCGTCATTGGTCTCACCCAGGGCGGCGCGGTGTTGGTCGAGGACATTGGCCTCCTCGCAGCCGAGGAAGGCAGTACCCAACTGCACGGCGCTGGCACCCAGCATGAACGCCGCCGCGATGGCGCGGCCGTCGGCAATGCCGCCGGCGGCCACGACCGGCACCCGCACCGCGTCAACCACTTGCGGCAGCAGGGCAAACAGGCCGGGCTGGGCCCCAACCTCGACGCCGGTAAAGGTGCCGCGATGTCCGCCGGCCTCGATGCCCTGGGCGATAATGGCATCGACGCCCCGCCCTTCCAGGATCTTCGCTTCGGCGACGGTGGTGGCCGTGGACATGATGAAGATCCCGGCTCCTTTGATGGCCTGCATCACCTCCGGTTCGGGCAGGCCAAAATGGAAGCTCACCATTTGCGGCTTTACCTGCAGCAGCACGGCAAGGTGTTCGGGGCTGACGTTGCTGGCGGCGCCCTGTGGGATGGGGACGGGTCCCAACCCCTTGGCCTGATAGTGAGGCTGCAAGCGCTGGCGCATCGGCTCGCTCACCTCCGGCGCACTATCCGGTTGCGGCCATAGGGGGTAGTTGACGTTGAGGCTGCCGCCGCTCTGTTGCCTGAAGCCGGCAATGCGCCGGCCGGCATCCTCGGCCGAAAACCCCCACATGCCGAGCCCACCAAGGCCGCCGGCATTGCTGACGGCGGCGGCAAGCGCCGGCGTGGAAAGCCATCCCATCGGTGCCTGCAGAATGGGCCACTTGAGGTTCAGCCTGTCGGTCAGTGCGTTCGCTGGCCACATGTCCCTCTCCCGTGCCGCGCGCAAGGGTCCCGTATCCGGGCGCCGACACGCGGAGAGGCTAGTCGCTGGCAGGCAAGGGTGCAATCGAACGGACAGGCCGAGGGCTGGCCGCGGCGCCGGCTCCTCGCTCCCGGGGGCCAGGAGCTAGGTCTCGTTGACCGTAAACCCAAACCAGGCCAGCGCCGCGGCGATCGCGAACGCGACCCAGCTCGCCGATACCGGGATCGTGGTCTGGCCCACCGTCACCGGCCAGCCGGCCACGGCGCGCACCAGCTGCAGCAGTGCGACGATCGTGAAGATCGTGGCCGCAAGATGCGAATAACTTCTAGCAGTCAAGAGCGGTCCTTTCCCTGCGCGCGCCTATCTTTGGGCGGCGCTGTTCACGGGCGTCCACCCGGGCCGCGCCACCACGTCTGCTCGCCAGTTTGAGCAACGGTTTTTATAGCGATCAATCAGGTGAATACCTGAATAGCGATCAATCAGGTGAATACCTGAGCCCAGTGGCGTCGCGGCGCCGTTGGGGTCTTGGCGGCATCGGCCGCAGCCAACCCAATTGCCCGGTGGCGGCGCGGGCGGGGCGCGGCGCGTCGGCCGCTACGCTGCCCCGCGCCCCCTGGCCGCCCCCGGAGGTCGGCCAGGGCCGGGACCAATGTCTAGTGCATTTGCTGCGCCGCCAGGCGATGCCGGAACTTATCCGGGAACTGTTTGACGATGCCGTCAGCCAGCGCATCGGCGAACATCAGCATATGCAGGTGGCCAGCATCGTACGCCTTGATGTCGGCGGCCCAGTCCTGCTTCAGCCGAGCTACAACCTCATTGCTGGTAAAGGCCAGATGCTGGCGTAACATCGCTTGCATATCCGGCTTACGCCAGTGCGGATTGGCACCGCTGAGAAACGTGGCAATGTCATCGCCGTTGGCTTGCCACTTCTGTTGCGCGACGGAGAGCTCGTCAGCCTTGCCGGTCTTGGCGGCAGCGACCACGTCGGCAGCGACCAGGATGTGATCGCGCAACAAGTGCGCCAGCGTCTTGCCGGCGGCCTCACCATAGTAGGGCGCGATCGCCGCGCCAATCTCGTCCTGGTTGTTCAGCAGCCGCTGCGCCACCGGGGTGGTGTCATCGAGACCCGCCAAAGCACTGATAATATAGTTGCGGGTCCAGGTAACATGATCCTCCCATAGTTTGCGCATCGCCGTCCTCAGCTCGTTGACGTCGGCGCGCGCCGGGGCGGCAGAAACCGACTTGGCAGCCGCGGCTGGCTGCACCAAGAACAACAGCCCGATCAGCGCTGCCGTTATCACCGCGATCTTTGCAAGATATGCTCGCATGCTAACCTCCCTGCTTGGCGGACTGTAAGCCGTCCGCATCACGAAGGTTTGGATGCGTGGCCGCCAGCGAGGGTTCCCGCTCAGTCCGTTGCCGCGGCAAGTCGCTTGACGACGATATCGGCGATCCGTTCGCAGCGTTTGCCGTCGAACGGGAAGACGTCGGCGAACAGCGGCTCGATGTGATTGCTGAGCGAGGCCTTGAGGCGCAGGCGGGCGCGATGGAGCCGGGTCTTCACGGTTTCCGGGCGCAGGTTCAACAACTCGGCAGTTTCCTCGATACTCATGTCTTCGATCAGGCGAGCCATCAGGACGGTGCGGAACTCCCCGGGAAGTTCATCGATGGCACGTTCCAGAAGCTGGCAGAGCTGGGTTAAGGCCATGGCGCGCTCGGGGTCGTTGGCTTGAGTAGCGGACAATGGAAAGGGGATGACTTGCGCTTCGATCGCCGAGGGCGGATCGATTTGCGAGGTCGGAATCTCGGCGCGGCGCCGCTTCCGCGCCAGTGCCTCGTTGATCACGATGCGACTGAGCCACGTCGCCAGGCTGGAGTCGCCGCGAAATTCGCCGAGCTTGGAAAAGGCACGCAGGTAGGCCTCCTGCAACACATCTTCGGCCTCCCAATCGTCGCCGACGACGCTGCGGGCCAAGCGGTATAAACGGCGGTTGTGCGCTTGCATGATGGCGCGAACCGCGGCCTCATCCCGCCGCAGCGCCCGTTGAATGAGATCGCTCTCGGCCGACCTGTCATGCCTTTGCGGTTGCGCTGGGGCCATGTTTGCCATCCTCGACAAGGACCAACGGGCATCCAAGTGCATGGATGCGGGCAGGCGAAAAAGGTTCCCGGCACCAATACTGAGCCGACCGCCGGCTTGGCGCCAGCTGGCAGGCCGGCGAGGCGCACCCAGGCCGGCCGCGCCCTTTCAGTTACGCTCAAGTCCGAGGCTAGCAAACAAAGCGGCAAACGGCTAGGCAGGCCTGGCAGGCGCGGGGCCGATGCCAGTCGGGCGCCGACGGTGGCCCGGCACGGCTGCCATCGCACCCCCCGGCACAACGCCGGCTCCGCCTACTTCACCTCGAAACTCGCCACCGCACCCTTTTGATCGAGACCCTTGGCGTAAATGCGATATTTACCGGGTTTGATCGGCACGAAGAACAACGTGGCCTTGCCCTCGCGTTCCATCTCGATCTCATAGAGGCCGGTAGCCTTGATCTCGACGTCGCCGACCTCGACCTTGCGCAACCAGATGAAATTGAAAAACTCATCGCCGTGGATCGCGTACTCGCGCTTGCCGGTGGAAACGATCGTGAGCTGGTAGGCCTTGCCGGTCGTCAGGCGATAGGTGGGGACGGAGACGGCAAAGCCCGCCTGGTCGACGCCGAACACCAGATCGGGAAGCTTTTGCAAATCGGTGGCGAGGTAGCCTTCCGCCGACGCCGCCGCGGCCTTCAGCGCCAGGCAGAGCCCGTACAACAGTAGGACCAGACTGCGACCCATCAAACGTTCCTCCCCATCCTCATGGTCGACCTCGTCAGGATCGGACCACGGCTAGCCACCGCAGCGGAATTCCGGTTCGTCGACGCCAAGCGTGTCGAGGTTGTTCTTTTGATGCAGGGCGCCATCGACCGGCGCAACCGCCACCACGGCATCGTGCGTTGCCACCAGGATCGGCTGGCGCAATTGATGGCTCCAGGCGCGGAACGATCCGGGCGCCCCCTTGTAGAGCTCGATCTTCAAATCGGGATTGAGCAGGACCTCGAACATGGCCGGCGCGGACGGCTCGGAGGCCGCCGAAGCGGCATCGAGCGTCGCCCTGATGGCGACCCAGGTCGCCCAATCCTCGTCCTGCATCCGTCTCCCGGCCGAGCGAAAGAAGCGCCGGTTGAGTTGCGGTCCCCCATGCCGTTCCCAAAACGCATGCCAGGCCGACGGTTCGAGCCCGGCGCTGCCAACGACCGGACGCGGTTTGACGGTGTTGAACGGCACCGTGCGCGCGAAATCTCCGAGCGCGTCGGCCACGAACAGCGCATCGTAGTCGACGCCACCGGTCAGCAGCCTGATGTTGATCTGGTCGCGCTTGCGGGGGTCGTTGCCGGCGACGAAATCGCGCGTTTCCACGATGCGCAGGCCGAATTTCTTGGCGGCGGCGACAAACGAGGTAGCGAGCGCCTGGTCCTCGGCATTCGGTCCGCGCAGCACCAGAATGCGTCGCCAGTCGAGTTCAAGCAGACGTTGCGCCAGGGCATCGTGCAACATCGACCAGCTCGGCAGCGTGTGCAGCAGCCGCGTTTGGCAGGTCTGCGATCTAAGGCCATCATCGCGATGGCGCGCATTGAACAGGAGCACGGGGTCGGCTGCCAGAGCGCGGGCAACTTGCGCCGCCTCCTCGCCCGGCAGGTCGAGGATCGCAGCCACGACGCCGTGTGACTTTGCCAATTGCCGCAGCGAGCTTGCGGCATCTTCCGCCTCGCCGAGCGATGTGCGCAGCAGGCTCAGCCTCAAGCCGCGGGCGCGCGCTGCCGCCGCGCCATCCTTGATCGCCAGTTCCGCGGCCGGCAATGGCGAAAAATGTTCGGGCCGGTACAACCCGGCGTAGGCCGGCGCGGCCTGGTAGAAGCCATCGCCGCTGCGATCGACGAAGGCGATCGCCAGCTCGCGCAATGGCTGATCTTGCGCGCTCGCCATCACCACCGAGAGCGCCAGCAGGCAGCACGCGATTATTAGCGGCAGGACGCGGCTAGCGATCATCGATCAAAATCCCGTAGGGAACTTGGCCCACGGGCGCCGACAGCAGGACCTTGTTGCTGCGCGTGTCGATGATCGACACGTCATCGGACAGACCGTTGGCCACCCACAGTCGACTGTCATCGGCATTGAGCCGCAAGCCCCACGGCCGCTTGCCGACCACAATGTAGTCCATGACTTGGCGGCTCTTGGCGTTGATCACCGCCACATGATTGGCGCGCCCGAGCGCCACGTAGGCTTTGGCGCCATCGCTGGTGATCACCACGTCCACCGGGGTAAACAGTTCGCGCCGAATGGCGCGCAATTGGAACTCGACCTTGGCCTTTACCTCGAGCTTGTCGACGTCGATGATTTCGACCTGACCTGAAAGCTCGGTCGACACCCACAACTCTTTATTGTCCGGGGTCAGCGCGAAGCGTCGTGGGCGGGTACCGACCGGGATATCCTTGACATGCTTTTGGTGCTCAACATCGATCACGTGCACCAGATTGGCGACTTCCGAGGCCACGAACGCCAAGCGCCCGTCGGTCGTGAGCTGCACCCCTTCCGGCTCTGGCCCGGTCGGGAAGCGGGCGACGATCTCGCCGGCCTCGACGTCGAGCACGCTCATTTCCGAATCATCTTCGTTGGAGATGTAAAGATGCCGCCCGTCGGGATGCAGACCGAAGGTCTCGGGCGCGGTAATGTTGCGGTAGCGGCGCACCAGGCGCAAGCTGGCGATGTCGTAGAGGGCAATGGTGTTATCATCGCCGCAACCGACATAGATCGCGGTGTGATCGTGGTTGAACGTCATGCCGCGCGGCCGGGCGCAGGTATCAAGGGTCTGCAGCAGCTTGCCGGCCGGGTCGAGGATCGAGAGCGTGCTGCTCTTCTCGTTGGAAACGAACACCTTGCCGGTTCCCTTTGCCGCCACGGCCTGCGCTAACACCGGCAGCCAAACGACGGCCAGCAGCAGCAGACGCCAGCATGCGCCGCCGCCTTGGCGCGCACTGGCAAGCGGCCGGCGCCGCGGCCGCTGACCCGGCTTTGGCCTCATCCTCAGTGTCGGCAGCGGTGGCCTGGCGCGGGACATTCTTGAACACACTCTAGACTTTGCGACCATGGCCGTGGAATTTAGTTGAGGAGACGGAGCTAGCAAACGAAGATGTTGCGCTGGATGTATTGCCCGATAGCGGTGCTCGGGGCCGCCGCCCTCGCCCTGTTCGGCAGCCAGCACGCCTGGGCGCAAGCCAACATGCTGGACTGCCGCGAGCTGGCCCAGGGCTATGCGGCGGCCAGGCAATCGGCGGTCGATCGGCAGCTCAACGTCTACCTGTCGCAGGCGGCGCATAAGGGCTGCGTCGAACTGACCCGCGAGCTGCTGCGCGACGGCGCCTCGGTCCGGGCGCGCCGCCGCGAGGGCGATGCCGCCTTGCACCATGCCGTCAAGGCCACCGAGCCTGAGGTGGCCAAAATCCTGTTGCAGCACGGCGCCGACGTCGAGTTGCGCGATCTGTCGGGGGCGACGCCGCTGTTCCTCGCCATCGAGGCCAACCGCGTTCAGACCGTGGCGCTGTTGATCGAGCACGGCGCCAACGTCAATGCCCCGGGCCGCTCGGCGGTGGCGCCGATTGCCGCCGCGGCCTTCAATGGCAGCCAGCGCATCGTCGATCTGCTGCTGGCCAAGGGCGCCGATCCCAATGCTGCGGACAGCACCGGCAAGACCGCCATTGTCTACGCCGTGGCGCGCGGCTTCAGTGGGATTGCCGAGCGTCTCATCAAGGCCGGGGTCGATGTCAACGCCCGCTACGGCAATGGGCTCACGGCCTTGATGTGGGCCGCCGGCCACGCCAATGATGTTCCTGACGGCGACGGCGTGCGCACGACGCGGCTGTTGCTTGCTGAGGGTGCGCGGCTTGACGACGCCGACGACCGGGGACGAACGGCGCTGATGACGGCCGCCGAACTCGGCCACGCCGATATCGGCCGCCTGCTGTTGCAAGCGGGCGCGCGCGCCGACCTCAAGGACAATGACGGCAACACCGCCGCCGCTCTCGCCGACCCGGCCGCCCGCGCCGTTTTCGAGGGCCGCTAGCCGGCTAGCGAACCACGTCGAGACCGGCCAAATACTCCGCCAGCGCGTTGATATCGTCGGGCGAGGTGGCGCGCATCAAGGTGGTCATGCCGGGATTGTTGGCGCGTTCGCCGCTGCGGATTTCGAACATGGTCTTCGACATGTACTCTTTGTTCTGCCCGGCCAATCGCGGCTGCGTCCCTTCGCCCTGGTACTGCCCCTGATGGCAGCCGGTGCAGCCGACCGCGGTGTTGGCCCGGGCCGCCTGCTCCGCCATCGCCTTCGGCGCCGGCGCAGCGGCGGTACGTGGCCAGGGCTGCTTGGAGAAGTATTCCGCCAACGCCAGCAGGTCCGGCCGCTCGAGCATCTCGACCACCGGCGTCATCTGATCGCTCTTGCGATCACCGTTCTTGTAGTCGCGTAGCTGCAAGTACTGATAGCCCAACGTCTGGCCCCAGATGATCGGCGTCGTCTTCTCCGGCGGCACGCCATTCTCGCCGTGGCAGGCGGCGCAGATCGCGACCTGCTCCTTGAGCCGGTCGGACTCCTGTGCCGTTGCCGGCCTACTACCGGCGAGGCAGACGACAGTCAGGCACAGGCTGAAGCAGAGGAGCTTGGCGGGTATTGGCATGGCTCCATGGTGGGTGGGCGCAACAAAGCGAGGGGCGAGACAGTGCGTACCGTCTCGCCCCCCGTCAAGGTGCACTCCGTTCTGGCTCAATCGGCAAGCGAGAAGGCGATCAGCGTATTGCCGCGCTTGTAGTCGAGCTGCGTATTGCCGCCTGCGGCGACGACGATGTACTGCTTGCCGTCGACGGTATAGGACGAGGGTGGCGCGTTGACCCCGGCCCCGGCCTGGAATTTCCACAGCACGGCCCCGGTATCGGAGTCGTAGGCCTTGAACAGGCCGTTGCCCTCACCGGCGAAGGCGAGCCCGCCCGCGGTTGCGAGGATGCCGCCGATCATCGGCTGCTGCGTTTTCACCTGCCACCGGATCTTGCCGGTGTCGTAATCGATGGCGGTGACATTGCCCCACTGCTCTTCGGCCGGAATCACCTTGAAGGCGCCGCCGAGCCAGAGCTTGCCCTTTGGATAGGGGGTCGATTCCACGTGGTAGGTCATCGGCTGGTGCAGGTTGATGGCGTAGGCCAGGTGTTTGCCCGGGTCGATGGCGATCGGTGACCATTCGACGCCGCCGTTGGCACCAGGCAGCATGCGCGCGCCTTCCTTGGTCGGCAGCACCCACATGTTTTCTTGCGGCACCATCGCTTCGGAGAAGCGGATCAGGCTGCAGTCGCTGGCGTTGTGGACGTAGATGTGTCCGGTCTTGCCCGCGTGCAGCAGCCCCTTGACCGGATTGCCGTCACGGCCGCGGACCGTGGCGATAACCACCGGTGACACCGCGTCGAGGTCCCACACATCGTGCGCGATGTACTGCAAGTGGCAGACATAGGCGCCGGTATTGAGGTCGAGCGCGACCAGGCTGTCGGTGTAGAGGTTGTCGCCCGGCCGCAAGCCGCCGTCGAGATCGGGTGATGGATTGCCGACCACGAAGTAGATGCGGTTGGTCTCCTGATCCACGGCCGGATTTTGCCACACGCCACCGCCCAAGGTCTTGTAGGGGTCGCCGACGCGGGCGAGATCGGCCTTTTCTTTGGCGATGTCGCGCTTCATGTCGCGACCGGTGGCATCGTTGGTGGCCCACACGCCGACCGAGTTTTCGGGGATGGTGTTGAAGGTCCAGATCAGCTTGCCATCCTTGACGTTGAAGGCCTTGACGAAGCCGCGGATGCCGTACTCGCCGCCGTTGGTGCCAAGCAGGATTTTGTCACCAACAACGGTCGGAGCCATGGTCTCGGAGTAGCCAAGCTCCGGATCGGCAACCTGCGTCTCCCAAACCAGTTGCCCGGTCTTGGCGTCGAGTGCGAGCAGCTTGGCGTCGAGCGTGGCCATAAACACCCGGTCGCCCGCTACCGCCACCCCACGATTGTTCGGGCCACAGCAATAGATCGTGACCGGTCCCATCTTGTGCTTGAAGTGCCAAAGCTGCTCGCCGGTGCGCGCATCGACGGCATAGACGTGATTGAACGCCGTCGTGAAGTACATGGTGCCGTTAATAACGATCGGCGACGTCTCGAAGGTATCTTTGACGTCGGTCTGAAACATCCAGGCCGGACGCAGCTTTTGTACGTTCGAGGTGTTGATCTGGCGATTCGGGTAGAACCGGGTCTGGTGATAGTTGCCGTTGGTATGCAGGAAATTGTTGCCGTCGCTGGCGGCGCGGTTGAGCAGATCCTGGGTGACGATCGCCATATCGCCCCATTTGGTGGCGGCCTTGACTTCCTGGGCACTGGCGCTTGACGCGCCCAATAGTGCAAAGCCGGCCGCGGTCGTGGCGAAACGGCGTATCCACACTGATGACATGATGTGTCTCCTCCAACTCGATCTCCC
>DATFXD010000257.1:0-7370 GCA_035258605.1 Hyphomicrobiaceae bacterium
GACCCCGGTCGGCTCGGCTCCTTGCAGCTTGCCGACGCGCCCATCACGCCACCACCGCCGCACCGGCTCGCTGAGGAGGCCCGCGAGCGGCGCTGCCTTCCGGGCCAGGGCGCGCTGCCGCTCGAGGAGCTGCTCGCCGCCTGGCCGGCCGACCACCCGATCGATGCCGAAATCCCGATGTTGCGCGCGGTCCCCGACCCTGACGCACGGGCGCGGGCCCGGCTGATCGCCGCGGCAATGCACGATCTCCTCGGCCGCAGCGCCGCCCCGGCCTGAGGCTAGGGCGCAGCCACGATACGCGGCATACGCGGCGCGCTTGATGGTGGCGCGCTGCCGCCCGCGCCGCCCTCTGCCTCATGGCTTGCTGTCGATGCCTCCCGCCTTTCCCACCACCTCGCTCCAGCGCTCAACATCGGCTTTGACGATTTCCAGCATGCGCTCGCCACCGCGGTCCTCGAGCCGCGGCACGCTGCCGCCGATCTCGGGAAAGCGCGTTTTGACCAGCGGATCATCGAGCGCCGCCAGCGCGGCGGCGCGCAATTTGCTGAGGATTGCCGGCGGCAGGCCCTTCGGCGCATAAAGCCCGAGCCAGCTCTCGATGATGAATTGCGGCACGCCACCTTCGGCGGAGGTCGGCACCTCCGGCAGCAGCGGTGAGCGCTGGCTGGCCGCCACGCCGAAACCCCTGACCGAGCCACCGATCACGTGTTCACGCGCCGACGCGATCAGCTCACAGGTGCCATCGATGGCGCCGCCAAGGATGTCGTTGATGGTCTGACCGAAGCCGCGGTAGACGACATAGGTGGGCTCGGCGCCGATAAGCTGGAAGAAATAGATGCAGGTCAGGTGCGCCAGCGAACCGGCGCCGTTGTGTCCCATCTTGAGGTCCTTGCCCTTGGCCTTGGCGTAGGCCACGAACTCCTGCAAGCTCGCCACCGGCAGGTCCTTGCGCACGACGATCAGATGCGGCGTCACCAGGTGGATGCCGAGGTAATCGAAATCCGTCCTCGGATCGTAAGGCAACTTGGGGTTGGTCGAAACCGATGCCGCGTGCGTCCCCATGTGGGCGAAGCCGATGGTATAGCCGTCGGGCTTGGCATTCTTGCCGCGCAACGATCCGGTGGCACCGCCGGCGCCAGCAGCATTCTCGATGACGATGCTCTGGCCAATGAGCTTCGTCATCGCCTCGGCCATGATGCGCGAGGACACGTCGGAGGCGCCACCGGCGGCGAACGGCACGATCAGGGTGATGTTGCGCTCGGGCCAGCTCTGGGCCAGCGCGGCAGCCGCCGACAAAGTTGCCGCCAGCGCGCTGAGTGCCAGCGCTTGCCAGCCGCGCCAGGCCCGGCCTTGCCATGCTGCCAGCGCACGCTGCACAGTCGACATGAGCTTCCTCCCTCGCTCCCGCACAACAGGTGCCGGCGGCGGTACCGGCACACCCACCCAGGCCGCCATCGTGCACATTCTTTACCGGCAATCCAATGACGCCGGCGCGGGCGGTGGATGACAAGCACCGCTCACCCCCATAGAATTATCGCCATTGTACCTCTCACGGCAGGATGTTGTCCCATGTCCATCAGCTTGCGTCAGGTCGGCCAGCTGTTTGCGGCGGAAGTTGATGGCGTTGATCTGACGAAGCCATTGCCGCCGGCCGACATCGCCGCCATCCACGCCGGCATGGACCAGTACGCGGTGCTGATCTTCCACCGGCAAAGTTTCACCGACGAGCAGCAGCTGGCCTTCACGCAAAGCCTGGGCCCGATCGAGCTTGCCATTGGCACCAGTCTGCGGCGGCCGGAGGAGTATCGCCTGCCGCCGACCTTTGCCGACGTCTCCAATCTCGATCGTGACAACAAGCCGTTCGCGCGCGAGGACCGGCGCCGCCTGTTTGCCATCGGCAACCGGCTTTGGCATTCCGACAGCTCGTTCAAAGTGGTGCCGGCGAAGTACTCACTGTTGCACGCACGCGCGATCCCCTCGAAGGGCGGCAATACCGAATTTGCCGACATGCGCGCCGCCTACGATGCCCTTGACGGGGACACCAAGGATCTGATCGAGCCGCTGATCTGCGAGCACTCGCAGATGTTTTCGCGCGCCAAGCTCGGGTTTGGCGATTTCACGGCCGAGGAGCGTGAACGCTTCAAGCCGGTGCGCCAGCGCCTGGTGCGGGTGCACCCGCGCACCGGGCGCAAATCGCTCTACCTCTCCTCGCACGCGGGCAGCATTCTCGGTTGGCCCGAACCCGAGGCTAAGGCGCTGCTGATGGACCTGACCGAGGCCGCGACCCAGCGCGAGTTCGTCTACGCCCACCAATGGCGGGTGGGCGACCTGGTGATGTGGGACAATCGCTCCACCATGCACCGGGCCCGGCCGTTCCCGCACGACGAGCCCCGGGACATGCGGCGCACGACGCTGATGGGGGAGGCGCCCACCGTGCCGCAAGCGGCAGGTTGACGACCCGCGGTCGTGCAAGCGGGCCAGTCGGCCCAAGAGTGAGCCGGCGCGGGGCTCGGGTGCTGCAAGGGTAGGGCGCCAACACTAAGGATCAGCCCGGAGTGACCGCGGCCGCGCCGCGGTTCAAGATGGGGCCGACGGCAGGCAAGGACGAGGTCACGGGATGAGAGCGCGACGAGCTGGAGCGCTGGTGTGCTGTTGTGCTGTTGTGCTGGTGGGCTGCGAGGACCGCAACAAATATCAGCCGCCCCCCGCCCCCGAGGTCGGCGTGGAGACGCCGCAACGACGCCCCGTCACCTTGTACCTCGAGGTCACCGGCAACACCTCGGCCTACAATAAGGTCGACCTGGTGGCCCGCGTCCAGGGCTTCCTGGACAAGGTCGGCTACAAGGACGGTGAAACGGTCGCCGCCGGGACCACCCTGTTCGAAATTGAGCGCGCACCCTACGAGACCAGCCTGCAGATTGCCGAGGCCAGCCGTGAGCAGCAGGAGGCGCTGCTGGTGCAAGCCGAGGCCGATCTCAATCGGCAATTGACCCTGCAGCAGCGCCAGGTGGCGAGCGAGGCCAGGCTCGATGAGAGCCGCTCCAAACGCGACTCGACGCAGGCCGCGCTGGATCAGGCCAAAGGCCAGGTGCAGCAAGCCAAGATCAACCTTGCCTACACCGAGATCAAGGCGCCGTTCGCGGGCGTCGTCACGGCCCGGCTGGTCGACCCGGGAGCGCTGGTCGGCGCCTCGGGACCAACCAAGTTGGCCTCGATCGTGCAAGTCGATCCGATTTACGTCAACTTCAGTGTCAACGAGCAGCAGGTGCTGCAGGTTCGCGACCAGCTGCGCAGCCAGGGTCTGACGGTCAAGGATTTGGGGCCGATCCCGGTCGAAGTCGGGCTGCAGACGGACACCGGCTTTCCGCACAAGGGCGTCATTAATTATATCGCCCCCGATCTCGACCAGAGCACCGGCACTTTGGCGGTCAGGGCCTTGCTCGACAACAAGGAGCGCGTATTGCTGCCCGGCCTGTTCGTGCGCGTGCGGGTGCCGATCGAGCGCAATCTGGAAAGCCTGCTGGTGCCGGACCGGGCGCTGGGCAACAATCAGCTCGGGCGCTACCTACTGGTGGTCAACGACAAAAACGTGGTCGAGCAGCGCCAGGTGCAAACCGGCGATGCGGTCGATGGCGGCATGCGCATCATCAAGGCGGGGCTCAAGGCCGAGGATCGGGTGGTCGTCAACGGCAATCAACGCGCCATTCCAGGCGGCGTGGTGAAGCCGGTCGACGCGGTCACGGCGGCCTCCACCGCCGCGCCCGTCGCCCCGGCGGCGCGCAAGGACTAGCCATGATCCCCAAATTCTTCATCGAGCGGCCGATCCTCGCCAACGTCATCGCCGTGCTGACCATCATCTTGGGTCTCGTGGCCCTGATCCGGCTGCCGGTGGCGCAATACCCCAACATCGTGCCGCCGACGGTGCAGGTCACCGCCCGCTATCCCGGTGCCAGCGCCGCAACCGTGGCGCGCGATGTTGCCTTGCCGATCGAGCAGAAGGTCAATGGTGTCGAGGGCGCAATCTACATGTCGTCGATGAGCACCAGCGACGGCTCCTATACGCTCACCGTGACCTTCCGCATCGGTACCGACGCCGACAAGGCGCAAATCCTGGTGCAGAACCGGGTCACCAGCGCGCAACCGTCGCTGCCGCAGGCGGTGCAGGTGCAAGGGGTGCAGACCGCCAAGCGCTCGACCTCGATCCTCGAAATCGTCGCCCTGAGTTCGCCCGACGGGCGCTACGACAGCCTGTTCCTATCGAATTACGCCACCATCAATTTGCTCGACGAGATTGCCCGCGTCGATGGCGTCGGCAACGTGTCGGTGTTCGGTGCCGGCCAGTATGCCATGCGCTTGTGGCTCGACCCGCAGAAACTGCAAGTGCGCAGTCTGGTGCCGCAGGACGTCATCAATGCCGTCAACCTGCAAAGCCGGGCCACCGGCGCCGGACAACTGGGCATCCCGCCGGTGCCGCAGGGGCAGGAATTTCAGTACACCATCAACGTACCGAGCAAGCTCGATGAGGTATCGCAGTTCGAAGACATCATCATCAAGGCCGACACCTCCGGCAGCGGTCGCATCACCCGGCTGCGCGATGTCGCCACCATCGAGCTCGGTGCCCAGCAGTATAGTCAGACCTTCAAGCTCAACGACCAGCCGGCGGCCGGGCTCGCCATCTTCCAATTGCCGGAGGCCAATGCGCTCGACGTCGCCACGCGCGTCGAGCGGCGCATGCAGACGCTGGCGGCAGCATTCCCGCCGGCGCTCACCTGGAGCGTTCCCTTCGACACCACCAAGTTCGTCAGCGCCGCCATCCACGAGGTCTATAAGACCCTGCTCGAGGCGGCGCTGCTGGTGCTGGTGGTGATCCTCGTCTTCCTGCAGGATTGGCGTGCCACCCTGGTGCCCGCTACCACGGTACCGGTGACCATCATTGGTGCCTTTGCGGCCATGGCCGTGTTTGGCTTCTCGGTCAATCTGACGACCCTGTTCGCCATCATTCTGGCGATCGGCATCGTGGTCGATGATGCGATCGTGGTGGTCGAGGGCGCCGCCAAGCACATCGAGCACGGGCTCACCCCGCACGATGCGACGGTCAAGGCGATGCACGAACTGACCGGTCCGATCATTGGCATCACCTTGGTGCTGATGGCGGTGTTCGTGCCGGCGGCGTTCCTGCCGGGCTTGAGCGGACAGATGTACCGCCAGTTCGCGATGGTGATCGCGGCCACCGCCGCCATCAGCGCCATCAATGCCATGACCCTCAAGCCGGCCCAGTGCGCGCTGTGGTTGCGGCCGATGCGACCGCCGCAGCGCCGCAATCTGTTCTATCGCGCCTTCAATCGCGTCTACGATGCGACCGAAACGCGCTACACCGGCCTGATCGCGCGCATGGTTGGCCGCAGCGGCGTGATGGTGGGCATCGTGACAGCGCTGGTGGCGCTCGCCATCTTTGGCCTGAGCCGCGTCCCGACCGCGTTCCTGCCAATCGAGGACCAGGGCTACTTCCTGATCGCGGTGCAGTTGCCGGAGGGCGCCGCGCTTGAGCGCACGAGCCGGGCGCTCGAGGAGGTGACCAAACGGGTGCGCCAGCAGCCAGGCGTCGACAAGGTGGTTGCCATCGGCGGGCTGGCGGCACTCAATGACAATGCCAGCCTGGCCAATGCCGGCATCGCCTATGTGATCCTCAAGGATTGGTCGCAGCGCGGCAAGGCTGAGGGCCTGCTTCCGCTCTACAACGCCCTGTCCGAGCGGGTGAAGACGCTTGAAGACGGTGTCGCCCTGGTGATCCCGCCGCCGGCGATCCAGGGCATCGGCAACGTCTCGGGGGCGACCATGAAGGTCGAACTGCGCGACGGCAGCTTCGATTACGCGCAGCTCGAACACCTGGCCGAGGCCATCGTCGAGCGGGCCTCAGCGCAATCGACCTTTCAGGTGGTGCGCAACTCGTTTCGCGCCGATGCGCCGCAACTCAACATCGTGATCGACAGGGTCAAGTCGGAAACCTTGGGTGTGCCGCTGGGCAACGCGCTCGATACGCTGAGCGCCTACGTCGGGTCGAGCTACATCACCCAGTTCAGCAAGTTCGGCCGGGTGTTCCAGATCTATGTGCAAGCCGACGCCGCTGCGCGCATCCAGCCAGAATCGCTGCGGACCTTGTCGGTGCGTAACACGGCGGGTGGCATGGTGCCGCTCGGCACCTTGGCCGATATCAGCAACATCAGCGGCCCATCGCTGATTTCACTTTACAATCTCTATCCGGCGGCGACCGTGGTCGCCAATACCGCGCGCGGCTTCAGCTCCGGCCAGGGCCTCAACCTGTTGGCTGAGATCGCCGGCCAGACGCTGCCCTCCGGCAGCAGCGGCTATGAATGGTCGGCGATGTCCTATCAGGAAAAGGAGATCGGCAATCAAATCTACCTCGTCTATGCGCTGAGCCTGCTGTTGGTCTATCTGGTGCTCGCCGGCCAGTACGAAAGCTGGATCGCGCCGCTGACGGTGATCGTGTCGGTGCCGCTGGCGCTGCTGGGCACGGCGGCGGCGCTACTGGCGCTGGGGGCGCCCAACAACCTTTACACCCAGATTGGCCTGATCCTGCTGATCGCACTCTCCGCCAAGAACGCGATCCTAATCGTCGAGTTCGCGCGCGCGTTGCGCCGCGACGAGGGCTACCCCATCGAAAAGGCCGCCGTCGAGGCCGCCCGCAGCCGCTTCCGGCCGATCCTGATGACGTCCTTTGCCTTCATTCTGGGCGTGGTACCGTTGGTGCTGGGTTCGGGTGCTGGCGCCAACGCACAAAAGTCGATCGGTATCGCCGTGCTGACGGGCATGTTGGGCTCGACCCTGCTCACCGTCGCCTTCGTGCCGTCAGTGTTTGTGGTGCTGCAACGGTTTGAGGAGTGGCGCAGCAGCAAGCGCGTGCCGTTGGCGGCATCCTGACCGCGCGCGGGGGACTCACGGCACCACCGCCAAAAACACAAAGGTCGCGAAGATCACCAGATGGATGATGCCTTGCAGCACCGTGGTGCGGCCGGTGCCGAGCGTGAGCACGCCAACCAACAACGTCAGCGCCAACAGCACCATGTCCTTGGCGCCGAGGCCGAGCAGAATGGGCTGGCCCAGGGCCACTGCCACCGCCGCCACCGCCGGGATGGTGAGACCGATGCTGGCCAGCGCCGAACCCAGCGCCAGGTTTAGGCTGGTTTGCAGCCGGTTCGCGCGCGCCGCCCGGAACGCGGCCAAGGCTTCCGGCAGCAGCACCAGCAGCGCGATGGCAATGCCGACCACCGCCTTCGGAGCGCCAACCCAGGCAATAATTCTTTCCAGGGGCGGCGTCAGCGACTTGGCCAGCGCCACGATCGCGATCAGCG
>DATFXD010000258.1:0-45699 GCA_035258605.1 Hyphomicrobiaceae bacterium
ATCGGGTGGAGATCTGGTCGCACTGCCAGGGGGTCTATAATCTGCGCGCCGATGTGGCGCTGGCGCTGCGGCTGCCGGTGGAAAACATCATCATCCACCACGTCGAAGGGGCCGGCTGCTACGGCCACAACGGCGCCGACGACGTCGCGTTCGATGCCGTGCTGTTGGCCCGCGCCCAACCGGGGCGGCCGGTGCGCGTGCAATGGTCACGCGAAGACGAGCTGGGGTGGGCGCCGATGGGAGCGGCAATGGCCATCGAGCTCGAAGCCGACCTCGACGCTGCCGGCGAGATCGTCGGTTGGCGCAGCAATGTGTGGAGCAACGGCCATGTGTCGCGGCCGGGTCGGTCGCGTACGCCAACCGTACTGGCGGCCTCGCAGCTGGCGCAACCCTTCGAACGCTTCATCGCCTTCAATCCGCCGCTGGCCAACGGCGGCGGCGCCGAACGCAACGCCGTTCCCCTCTACGACCTGCCGGCCTGGGACATCACCTGCCACCGGCTGTTGGCCATGCCGATCCGGACGTCGGCACTGCGCACGCTTGGCGCCTTTGCCAACGTGTTCGCCATCGAATCGTTCATGGACGAGCTCGCCGCCGACAAGGGGGAGGACCCCTTGGCTTTCCGCCTGCGCCATCTCAAGGACCGGCGCGCGCGGGCCGTGCTGGAGGCCGCGGCCGCCCGCGCCGGCTGGAGCTCGTGGCGCCGGCGCGATGCGGCCGGGCATGGCATCGGCGTCGCCCGCTACAAGAATTTCGGCGCCTACTGCGCGGTGGTGGCGGAGATCGAGAGCCTCGACCAGATCCGGGTTAGGCGCCTGGTGGCGGCGGTCGATGTCGGCGAGGTGATCAACCCGGACGGGATCGCTAATCAAATCGAGGGCGGCGCCATTCAGGCGACCAGCTGGACCTTGCTCGAGGCGGTGCGCTTCGACCGATCACGCATTACCAGCGACAGCTGGGAGAGCTACCCGATCCTGCGCTTTTCCGAGGTGCCGGCGGTCGAGGTCGAGATCATCGCCCGACCGCAGGAGCGGCCGCTCGGCGCCGGGGAAGCGGCGCACAGCCCGACGGCGGCCGCGATCGGCAATGCGGTCGCGCACGCGCTCGGCGTGCGCGTGCGCGATCTGCCGATCACACGCGAGCGCATCATCGCGGCCATGGGCTGAGGCAACGATGCCGGTAACACTGTTGAGTGGCGGCGCGGCTCAGGGCCTGATCGCGGCGCTGGCGCCGCGCTTCAAGGCCGAGACCGGGCACGACATCGCCGGCAGCTTTGGCGCGGTCGGCGCCATGCGCGATGAGCTGCTGGCGGGCGCGGCGGCCGACCTGTTGCTCCTCACCTCCACCATGATCGCCGAGCTGGTGCGGCACGGGCATGCGGTTGCCGCGTCGGTTGCCGACGTCGGCAAGGTCAGCACGGCGCTGGCGGTGCGGGCCGGCGCGCCGGTACCCGCGCTCGCAACCGGTCAGCAGCTGCGCCAGGCGCTCGATGCCGCGGCGGCGATCTATTTTCCCGACCCGGAGCGGGCGACCGCCGGCATCCACTTTGCCAAGGTGATGGCCGCGATCGGCATCAGCCCCACCGCACTGGCCGCCAAGGCCCGCCCCTACGCCAACGGCGCCAGCGCCATGCAGGCGCTTGCCGGCTCCGCCGCGACCCCGGCGATCGGCTGCACCCAGGCGACCGAAATCCTCTCGACCCCCGGCGTGCAGCTGGTGGCGCCGCTGCCGGCACCGTTCAGCCTGGCGACGGTCTATACCGCGGCCGTGAGCACCACGGCGCGGTTGCCGGCCGAGGCCCAGGCGCTGATCGGCCTCATCACGGACCCGCGCACGGCTGGCGTGCGCCTGAGCGCGGGCTTTCAGCCGCTCGGCTGACTGACGGGGTTCAGTGTGCGCTTTGATAGTGGGCTTTGATGAGGTCGCGACCGAACACGGCGGCGGGGTCGATCCACACCGAGTGCACGTGATTGGCGCCGTCCTGGGTGTTGTCGTATTCGATGAGCACGGTCGGGCCATGCACCCGGAAATAGTGCGGGTGGCCGGGTTCGAGACTGCCGGCCCAGGCAAAATGCAGTTGCTCGAGGCCGGCCTCGCGCACCCGGGCGAGGGCCGGCACGGCGATCTCATCGCGCAGCGTGTGCGCGTAGAGTTTAAGGATCCGCATCACCCCGTCGCGTTGGCCGTCGGCCAACGCCGCCAGCGCAATGCCTTCGAACTGCGCCAGTGACAGCTCGCGACCGGGCCCGGCCACGATATCGCCGAGCGAGCGCTCGGCGATGATCGCCGACTGTCGGGCGCTGCCCTCAAGCGAACGGATCAGGGCGAAGGCGGCATCCTGCTCTTTGCCCAACAGCCGGAAGCCGGCATGAGCGTGGGGGGTGGGAATGGTGGCCGGGTTGGCGCCGAAGAACACGGGCGTCACGGCCACCCCATAGCCCGGAGCGATGACGGTGGTGAGCGACAGGTGGTGGCCCTCGAAGCGCCAGCTCCAGGGCGCGCTGGCGGCGGGATCACCGAACAGGACGAGGGCGTAGTTGCCCGGATCGCGAAAGCCCGGGTTGCGCGTCACTGCACCCAAGGTGCGCTCGAGCATCAGACCCTGGCGCGCCTGTTCGAGCCCGCGCGCACTGAGGAGACAGGCGATCAGATCCCAGGCCGCCGCGGTCTGGGCCGCGCTCATGTCACGCAGCGCGACGCCGGGGCGGGCGCGCGGCACATAGTGCCAGGCCTCGCGCCTGGGATCGGTCCAGTCGAGCCGGCCGCGGCCCTGGAGCGCGGGGCTTAAGGTGTTGAGCCAGTGCTGCGCCGCCTGAGCCATGGCCTTGCCAAGGTCGGGGCGCGCTGCAAAGGCCAGGGTCGAAAGCGGCGCACAGGCGGCGGCCGTCGTGCCAAGGAAGGCCCGCCGGCTCGGCCGATCATGGGAGGCCCGCTGGCCCATGGCCACCTCCGGTTGGGCGCCTGCCGGTTGCGGGATCGGGGTCGCCCCGCCCCAGTGTTGCGATCGACGATCGATCAAGGACAAGCAAAAAGCAATTGCGAGCGGTGGATCGCCGGCGGCGGCCCAGCGGTGTCGTGGCATCAGGGCTTGGTCGGCGCCACCGTCGCGGCGTAGCGCGCCAGGTTGACCTCGTTGGGCGGATAGAGGCCAGGCAATGGTGCCCCGGCTTCGACCTGGCGCAGGATCCACGCCTCGAGCCGCTCCTGCTCGGCAGCCATCGCTGCCACCTCCTCGGCCAGCGCCGCCGGCACCACCACGGCGCCGTCGCTGTCGGCCAGTACATAGTCGTCGGGCATCACGGCAACGCCGCCGCAGCCAATCGGCTGCTGCCAGCCAACGAAGGTCAGCGCCGCCACCGACGGTGGTGCCGCCGCACCCTGGCACCATACCGGCAAGCCGGTGGCGCGCACGCCCTCCAGATCGCGCACCACGCCATCGGTGACGAGCCCGGCGATGCCGCGTTGGCGCATGCGGGCGCAGAGAATGTCGCCGAAGATGCCGGCATCGGTAATGCCTCCCGTATCGACCACGGCCATGGCGGCGGCGGGCATCGCCTCGATGGCGGCCCGGGTCGAAGTGGCCGACGCCAGCGACTGTGGCGTCGCCAGGTCCTCGCGCGCCGGCACGAAGCGCAAGGTGAAAGCGCGGCCGCACCGCCGCGGCTGCGCCGGCGCCAGCGGGCGGGTGCCGCGCAGCCAGACATTGCGCAGCCCCTTCTTCAGCAGCACCGTGCTCACGGTGGCCGCGGATAGCGAGGTCAGGGCCTCGATAATTTGGCTTTCATGACTTTGGTTTTCACGGCGCATCGCAACACCTCGGCCCTGACAATCCCGAACAGACGACGGCGGAGCCTAGCCCGCAGGCGGTGCCGAAATGAAGTCCCGAATGCCGTTAGGTGCTCGGAAACTCGGCGCGGTTGAGGAACTGCCCGGCGCTGAAGATCAACGGCGCACCCTCACGGTAGGTTGCGTGCAGCACGCGTCCCAGGAACACCACGTGATCGCCGCCGTCCATGGTGGCCTCGGCCTGGCACTCGAAGGTGGCCAGGCTGTCGCTGATCAGCGGGCAGCCGCCGGCGCCGCGCTTAAAGGCGACGGTGGCGAACTTGTCGTCCTTGCGCGTGGCAAAGTGGCGGGCGAGCGCTTCCTGCTCGGCCCCCAGGATGCTGACGCTGAAATGGCCCGAGCGCGTGAAACCCGAAAACGACGAGGCCTTGCGGTTGAGGCTCCACAGCACCAGCGGTGGTTCGAGCGAGACCGCGGCGAAGGAATTGGCGGTAAGGCCGACGAGATCGTGTTCGGGGGTGCAGGTCGCGACCACGACCACGCCGGTGGCAAACCGACCGAGCGCCTGCCTGAGGCCGACGCTGTCCAAAACCTCCCCGGTGCGCGAGACGACCTGCTGCGTCATGCCATCGGAGCTCCCGTGCTCGCCACCTTGCCCGCACGCGGGTTGGTTAAAAAGGCGCCGATCCGATCGCGGCCCATTACCGCCCCGCCCCCCGCGCCGATGCTCGCCGCCGGAGCCTGGGCTCAGCCCTGGGCCTGGGTGTTCGGCCCCCGCGGTCCTCACCGCCGTCAAACCCTACCCTAATACGTTGAGGACCCGCATTCGGCAAAATAATATGTTGCGCTCGAGGCGATTACAAATCCGGATGGCAAGCTGATGCCCGGGAGCCTGCGCGATCTCACGCTGTTCGTGGCCGTCTACGAGGAGCGCTCGTTCACGGCGGCGGCGCAGCGCGAGCGAGCCACGCAATCGGGTGTGTCCCAGCACGTGCGCAAGCTCGAAGACCGGCTGGGGGTGCGCCTGTTCATGCGCGACAAAGGCCAGGTGCAACCGACGCCGGCCGGCGATTCACTCTATCTCAAGTGCATCGACATCCTGCGGCTGCACGATGCGGCGGGCAAGGCCGTGCGTGGTTACGGCAAGGGCCTGGACGGCCCGCTGGTGGTTGGCCTGATGCCGACCATGACGCGCTCGGTGCTGGCACCGGTGCTGGCGCGTTTCATCGAGGACAATCCCAATGTCAGCGTCAATGTCATCGAGGCCTACAGCGCGACCCTGACGCAGCAGGTGCGCGCCGCCGAAGTCGATTTTGCCATCGTGCCCGCCTTCGCCTGCGGCCCGGGCCTCAACAGCCGGCTGTTCCTGCGCACCCCCGAGGTCTTGGTCTCGAGCGCGCGCTCAAGCCTCACGCATGGCGCCGCCGTCAAGCTCGCTGCCCTACCGCCGCTCAAGCTGGTGCTGCCGGGCCGGCCCAATACCCGCCGCCACACGCTTGAGACCTACTGCGCCGTCAACGGGGTTGCCGTCGAACGCGCCATCGAGCTCGATGCCATGTTGGCAACGCTCGATCTGGTCGCCCGCAGCGATTGGATGGCGGTGCTGCCCGGGATCATGATGGCGCTCGACGACGGCGCGCACCACACCGTCAGTCCGCTCGACGACCCGCCGTTGTGGCTCGACCTGGTGCTGATCGAACCCTCGCACCGTACCATGACGGCGGCGGCGGTATCGTTTCTGGCGGCGCTTGAGGCGGAATCCCGGCGTCTCAATCGACGCTGGACGCGGGAGGCCGCGGCCGCCCCGGCCCACGTCGCGGTGAACCCGGGCGCCCGCGCTCGCTAGTCTACTCGGCCGCCGCCCTGCCGACCGCGGCCGCCCCCCGCGCCGTCACCACCACCTTGATGGCATCGTCGACCCGGTCGCGGGCATAGCGCAAGGCTTCCGGCAGCTGGTCGAGAGGGAAGGTGTGGGTGTGGATCTTGCGGGCATCGAACACTTTGCGGCGCATGAACGCCTCGGCGCGATGCGTGGCGCTGCGACCTTCGCCGCGGATGCCATAGACGTAGATGTTGTTGCGCACGAGATGCGCCACATCCACCAGCACCGGCTGATGCGGGAAGGCGGCAAGGCAGATCTTGCCGCCGCGATTGAGCATGCGCGCGGCGACGTTGAGGGCATCGGCGGCACCTGAGCATTCGAGCACGTAATCGACGCCCTTGCCGCCGTTGCGGCGGCGCACGGCCTCAACGGCATCCTCGCGGGTAACATTGACGACGTGATCGGCCCCCAGTTCGCGCCCCTTGGCGAGCCGCTGATCGCGCGTGCCCGTGAGAATGACCGGATCGGCGCCGAGCGCCTTGGCGACGGCCACGCCGAGCAAGCCGATCGGACCCGGGCCGATCACCACCACGCTCTCGCCGGCAACCAGGCCGCCGAGCTCGGTCAGCCCGTACATGGCGGTACCCGCCGTCACCACCAAGGTCGCCTCCTCGTCCGACATGGTATCGGCGATCCTGATCAGCGTATTGATGTTGTTGACGGCGTATTCGGCAAAACCACCATCGGTGGTGAAGCCGTTGGCGCGGTGGCCCTTGTCACGATCCCCGTAGTTGAGGCCATAGTTGAGACACGAGGTGTACATGCCCATCCGGCACCGCTTGCACTGTCCGCAGCCGGCATGGATCTCCACCGTCACCCGCTCGCCGATGGCAAACTCGTCGACCCGCGGTCCGAGCGCGACGACGGTGCCCATGTATTCGTGCCCCGGCGTCCAGTTCTTGTTGAAGGGCAGGCCGCCTTCGATCAGCGCCGGCGGACCGGCGGCGATGACGTCGAGATCGGTGGCGCAGATGGCAACCGCATCGATGCGCACCAGCACCTCGGCGGCGGCCGGCACCGGCACCGGCTTGGTGACCGGTTTGAGTTGCCCCGGATCGGCCAACACCCAGGCGCGCATGTCGTCCGGGATCGGCAGGTTCGGATCGGTTTTGACGCCGGCGGGCGCGTACATGACAAGCCTCCTTGATCGGAGCTGAGCGGCAGGCCTTCAGGCAACGGCCTTGAGGCGCACGCTATCGGGTACCGGCAGCGGCGCGTTGGCGCTGTCAAGGAATTCGACGGTGGTGAAGACGAGATCGGTGTCGCCGATGTTCTCGACGCTGTGCAGCAGGTATTCGCCGGGCCCGTAGTGGAGGTGCATGGTATCGCCGGGATAGTGCGTGGTCTCGGTAATGCTGCCGTCCTCATAGTAGCCGCGGGCTCGACCGTGGCTGTGGCAGGTCCAGAAATAGTCGAGCACGTGGCGGTGAAAGCCGCAGCGCTGACCGGCCGGGATCATCAGGTGCCAGACGCGCAGCTTGTCGGTCTCCGATACCAGCACGCTGCCCACCAGCGGGCTCATGGCGTTGGCGTCGAGGTCTGCCTTGAGCCCCGGCGGCCAGCGGTCGAATGAACTGGCTGGAGCGATGGTCACGTACTTAGCCATGAGGGTTCTCCCTGGATTGGCCCGCTGGAATGACCCGTGTACGGCGGCCGCGGTCCACCGCAGGATACAATAAAATTTGCGTCGTGACGGCGATCAGGGGCCAGTTTGGCGCAATTTTGCGCTATTCTGGGCATATCGCCGCTCCCCGGCGTACGCGGCACACAAGGTCTTTGGCATCAATTTCAATGTGTGCTAGTCGGCTTGTCGTTCACCCAAGAGAGGGACACGCTCATGGCTACCACATCCGCGGCTTCCGCCAAGCCGGAAACCGTCACCCTAAAACACCTCGCGGAAACATTGTCCGAGTCGCACGAGCTACCGAAGAAGCAAGTGGTGGCGATGCTCGAGGACATGGTCACCACCGTTACCAAGCACCTCAAGCGCGGCGCCCGAATCCGCATCGGCGGCCTCGGCATTCTGCAGGTGCGCAAGCGTCCAGCGCGCATGGGCCGCAATCCCGCAACCGGTGAGTCGATCAAGATCAAAGCCAGCAAGAAGGTAGCGTTCCGCGCCGCCAAGGAGCTGAAAGAATCCGTTTAGCACCGGAGACGCTTTCACCCCAACGGTCGGATCCCGCGTCGTGCGCAACAGGGCTGGGCTCGCAAGAGCGCCGGCCCTTTGCTTTGCCGATCGCCACCGCAATCGTCTTGCGACGGAAAAAATCGCGGACGCCAACGCGCCGCTTTGGCTCGCCGTGAGGCCGGCAGTTTGGCGTTGCTGGGCTCGGGGCGCGTGCTATCGTCGGCGCCCTGGCTTAAGACGTGACGGTTGCCGCCGTCGGATCGCTAGCCCGCAAACGAGGAGCAAAGTATGTACGGTACGGATCAATGGCGCGGCAGTCTGTGGCGGGCGCTGCTCGGCATCGGCTTGGCGCTGGCGACAGCCTCCGGGCTCGAGGCGCAAGGTCCGCCGGTCAAGGTCGGCGAGCTCAACTCCTATAGCCGCATGGCGGTGTTCTCGGTGCCGTATCGCAACGGCATGCAGTTGGGGCAGGACGAGATCAACGCCAATGGTGGCGTGCTCGGCGGCCGCAAGCTCGAAATCGTTTTTCGCGATGACGGCGGCACCCCCGTCGATGCGGTGCGCGTCGCCGACGAACTGCTGACGCGCGAGAACGTCTCCTTCCTCGCCGGCACTTTTCTCTCCAACGTCGGCCTCGCCGTCGCCGACCTTGCCAACCAGCGCAAGACGCTGTTTCTTGCCACCGAGCCCCTGACCGATGCCATCACCATGGGGCAAGGCAATCGCTATACCTTCCGGGTACGCCCTTCGACCTACATGCAGACCAAGATGCTGGTCGAAGCCGTCAAGGGCAAGGGCGTCAAGAGATGGGCGGTGGTGGCACCCAACTACGAATATGGTCAGTCCGCGGTCGCTAACTTCAAGAAGCTGATCAAGGCCGCCACTCCCGACGCCGAAATCGTGGCCGAGCAGTTTCCCACCCTCACCAAAATCGATGCCGGGGCAACCGTCGCCGCGCTGGAAAACGCCAAGCCCGACGGCATCTTTAACGCGCTGTTTGGGGCAGATCTGACGGTGTTCGTGCGCGAGGGCAATACCCGTGGCCTGTTTGAGAAACGCACCATCGCCAGCCTGCTCACCGGCGAGCCGGAATACCTCGCCCCGTTGGGCGAGGAGACGCCGGAAGGCTGGATCGTCACCGGCTATCCCGCCGATGCCATCACCGAGCCGGCACACAAGGCCTTCATCGATGCCTATCGCGCCAAGTGGAAGGACGCGCCGCGGCTCGGATCGGTGCTCGGCTACGTGGTCGCGCACATGATCAAGGACATGCTCGACAAGGCCGGCTCGACCGAAACCGAAAAGCTGCTGGCCAGCCTGCGCGGCGAGACCTTCAATACCATCCTCGGCCCGATTACGATGCGCGCCCTCGATCAACAATCGACGATGGGCGCCTGGGTCGGCGAGACCAGCCGCAACGGTAAGCTCGGAAGCATGAAGAACTGGAGCTACCAGGACGGTGCCAACTACATGTTTTCCGAGGCCGACGTAAAGGCCGCGCGCAAGGAATAGTGAAGAGTTCGGCCTGATCTCGCCTGGGTAGGTAGGGTTGGCGGCCGCGGCTGCCGGCCGCTGCAGAGGTTTCGGGTCCGGCCGCGGACGGCGACAACGGCGGCACGGCGCGATCATGGATCTGTCCTTCCTGTTGGTGCAGGCGTTGAACGGACTGGCCAGCGCCTCGTCGCTGTTCATCATGGCGGCCGGCCTAACGTTGGTGTTCGGGGTGACGCGGATCGTCAACTTCGCGCACGGCTCCTTCTACATGCTCGGTGCCTACCTCGGCGTCAGCATCATTCCTCGCCTCATCGATCAGAGCTACAGCCTGCCGAGCTTCCTCGGCGGTCTCCTGATCGCCGCGGCGGCCGTCGGACTGATCGGGGTGGTGATGGAGCTCGTGCTGCTGCGACGCATCTATGCGGCACCGGAGCTGTTGCAGCTGCTTGCCACCTTCGGCGTGGTGCTGGTGGTGCAGGACCTCGTCATCAAACTGTGGGGACCGCTTGACATCCTGGGACCGCGGGCGCCCGGGCTCGCTGGTGCCGTCATCCTGTTCGGCCAACGCTTTCCCGCCTACGAACTGTTTCTGATCGGCATGGGGCCGGTGGTGTTGGCGGCACTGTGGCTGTTGATG
This sequence comes from Hyphomicrobiaceae bacterium, assembly GCA_035258605.1. GTDB lineage: Bacteria > Pseudomonadota > Alphaproteobacteria > Rhizobiales > Hyphomicrobiaceae > AWTP1-13. Next base: position 9,928 of record DATFXD010000258.1, read on the forward strand.
CACAAGACCCGGTTCGGCGTGCTGGTGCGCGCCGCGACGCAGGATCGCGAGATGGTCGGCGCGCTCGGGGTCAATCAGGCGCTGTTGTTTACCGGCACGCTGTTCCTGGGGGCGGCGCTGGCGGGACTTGCCGGCGCGCTGCAGGTGCCCAAGCTGGCAGCCAACCCGCAGATGGACATGTCGGTGATCGCCGAGGCGTTCGTGGTCACCGTGGTCGGCGGCATGGGCTCGGTGATGGGCGCCTTTCTGTCGGCGCTGATCATCGGCGAGCTGCAGGCGTTCGGCATCCTGGTATTTCCCAAGGTCACCTTGGTGCTGGTGTTCCTATTGATGGCGCTGGTGCTGGTGGCAAGGCCCTGGGGGCTGATGGGAAGACCGGAGACCACGGCCGGGCGCGGGGTGTTGGCGGAGGGCATCTTCAATCTTGAGCGCTGCGGCAAGCGCTGGCGGCTCGCTGGCGCCGCCGGCGCGGTAGGGCTCATGCTGCTGCCGCTGTTGGCGGGGCCCTATTTCACCAAGGTTGCGATCGAGGTCTTGTGCTTCGCGCTCGCCGCCTTCAGCTTGAACTTGCTGATTGGCGTGGGCGGCATCGTCAGCTTTGGCCACGCCGCCTACTTCGGCATCGGCGCCTACGCCGCCGGGCTGTTGGTGACCCGAGTTGGGCTGTCGATGGAGGCCGCCCTGATCGCGGCGCCGATCGCCGCCGCGCTCGGGGCGGCGCTCTATGGCTTTTTCATCGTGCGCCTCAATGGCATCTATCTCGCCATGCTCACCTTGGCGTTCGCACAAATCACCTATGCGGTGGCCTTCCAATGGGTCGAGCTGACCGGCGGCGACAACGGCATCGTCGGCGTGTGGCCGGCGAGCTGGGCGGCCGGCCGCACGGCCTACTATTATCTCACCTTGGCCGTGGCCGGGCTCGGCATCCTCGGCCTCGGGCGCGCCATCTACGCCCCGTTCGGCTACACGTTGCGCGCCGCGCGTGATTCGGAACTGCGGGCCGATGCCATCGGCATCGCGGTCAAGATGCACCGTTGGCTGGCCTTCATCGTCGCCGGCGCCGCCGCCGGCTTGGCCGGCGGGCTATTCGCCTTCTCCAAAGGCTCGATCGATCCGACCCTGATCTCGATTCCGATGTCGGTCGATTTCCTGGTCATGATCCTGAGCGGCGGCATCCAGACCATCACCGGCCCGCTGGTCGGGGCGGCATTTTTTCACGCCATCAAGGATGCGTTCATGCCGCTCACCGATTTTTGGCGGCTGCTGTTGGGCCTTGCCATCATCGTGCTGGTGCTGGCATTTCCGCGCGGCATCGTCGGTGGCCTCAGCAGCCTGAGGGACGCGGCCGCAGCACGCGCCGGACGGAGTTCGGCATGACCCTGTTGTCGGTTGCGGGTCTCAGCAAATCGTTCGGCGGTGTGGTGGCGGCAACCGACGTGAGCTTCGCGCTCGACGGCGGCCGCCTCACCGCCATCATCGGCCCCAACGGTGCCGGCAAGTCCACGATTTTCAACATGCTGGGCGGCCAATTGCGGCCCGATCGCGGCCGCATCACGCTGGCCGGCAACGACATCACCGGCTTGGCGCCGCATCGCATCTGGCGCTTAGGCGTGGGCCGCACCTTCCAGATCGCCCAGACCTTTCTGTCGATGACCGTGCTCGAGAACGTGCAGATGGCGCTGATCAGTCTGGCCGGCCGCACGCGCGCCTGCTGGCCCGACAGCGCCGGCCTTTACCACGACGCCGCCTTGGCGCTGTTGGCCCGCGTCGGGGTCGAGGAGCACGCCCGCCGCCCGTGCCTCGAGCTCGCCTATGGCGACGTCAAGCGGGTCGAACTCGCCATCGCGCTGGCGAGCGCACCCAAGCTCCTCATCATGGACGAACCGACCGCCGGCATGGCGGCGAGGGAGCGCAGCCAGTTGATGGCCTTGATCGCCGCCATCGCCCGCGAACGCGGACTTGGCGTTCTGTTTACCGAGCATGACATGGATGCGGTGTTCGATCATGCCGATTGGGTGCTGGTGCTGGTGCGCGGCGAGATCATCGCCCGCGGCCACCCGGCCGAGGTGCGCGCCGACCCGCGCGTGCGCGAGGTCTATCTCGGTGGCGCGCTGGCGTCGGGAGCTTAAAGGTGGCCGACCAGACCTCCGCCATGCTCGAAGTCGACGGCCTCGATGCCGCCTACGGGCGCGCCCAGATCCTGTTTGGCGTGTCGCTGCAATTGGCGCGCGGCGAGACGGTGGCGCTGATGGGCCGCAATGGCGCCGGCAAGTCGACCACGCTCAAGGCGATCATGGGTCTGGTGCCGGCCCGCGCCCGGTCGCTAAGGTTTCGGGGGCACGACATTAAGCGGCTACCGAGCTACCGCATCGCGCGGCTCGGCCTCGGCTACGTGCCGGAGGATCGGCGGATTTTTACCGACCTCAGCGTGATCGAGAACCTCAAGGTCGGCGCCAGGACGGGCGAGAGTGGCGCGCGCTGGACGCCGGAGCGGCTGTTTCAGCTGTTTCCCAACCTTGGCGAGATGCGCGGCCGGCGCGCCAGTCAAATGTCGGGCGGCGAGCAGCAGATGTTGGCGATCGCCCGCACCTTGATGGGCAACCCCGATGCCATCCTGCTCGACGAGCCGACCGAAGGCTTAGCCCCCGTGATCGTCGCCGAGATGGCTATTGCCCTGCAACGCATGAAGGCAGAGGGCATTGCCGTGCTCCTCTCCGAGCAGAACCTGAAGTTTGCAAGCGCCGTCGCGGACCGCGCCTACATCATCGCCAAAGGCCAGGTGCGCCACCAAGGGCCGATGGCGGAACTTGCCGCCGACGCCGGCCTGCGCGAGGCCCACCTCGGACTGTGAGGCGCCGCCACCGCTGTTGGCGTTGGTAGAGCGAAGCTCAGGCTTTGGCCCAAACCGCGCTGGCGCTGGCGCTTCAAGCCAGCCCCAGCTCCGCCCTATGCCGCTGCTGCTGAAGCTCACGGTGCGACAATCGGGAACCTGTCTCCGGGCCCGGAGTTCCACGGGTTCATGCAGCAACGCTTGGAGTGCCGCGATGGATCAACGACCCCGAGACCTACCGCCACGCACCGGCTGGGATGACATCAAACGCAGAGAAGATGGAAGCTGGAGCGTGCTGCCGATTCTGCTTGTAGTTGCCATTCTGGCGATCGGCGCCTGGCTGCTGTTCGCCGGCGGCGGTACCCCGACGACCACGACCACCACCTCGCAGAACGCGCCGTCGAGTGCGCCGGGCGCCGCGCCGCCGAGCGCCGCCCCGCCGTCCGCAACACCAGCGCCGACGCCGACCACACCGCCATCGAACAACGCGCCGGCACCGGCGACCAAGCCGTAACGACAGAGTTTGCGTGTCTTCAGCGAAAGCCCCGCCGTTGGCGGGGCTTTTTGCGCGCCCATCGTTCAGCGCTGGGGTTGATCGAGCACCGGCCGCGCCTCGACCCACGGTCGCGCCGCCTCAAACAGGGCGGCAACCTTGATGAGGCCTCGGTCGTCGTTGCGGCGGCCGATGAGTTGGATTGCCACCGGCAGACCATCGGCGTGGAAACCGGCCGGCAGACTGACGGCGGGATGCCCGGTCAGATTGAAGGGATGCGTGTAGGGATACCAGGCGCGGCGCACGGTATCGACCGTCTGACCTTCGATCTCGATCGGCTCGAACAGCCGCTCCTCAATCGGCAGCGCCGTGCGCGTCAAGGTCGGCGTCAAGATCACGTCGTAGCGTTCAAACCAACGCTGTACCGTGCGGTAGAGTTCGGTGCGCCGCAACAGCGCCTGGCCGACCTCTTCGCCGCTGGTGGTGCGGCCAAGCTCCATCTGCCGCAGCAAGGTCGGGCTCAAGGTATTGCCCCAGCGCGGCAGGGCCGCGCGAAAGCGCGCATTCCACAGCGCGCTGGCGTAGGCAAACCAGGCGGGCTCCACCGGATCGAGATCATCATCCATCGGCTCAACGCTGGCCCCGAGCTCACCCAAGGCGATCGCCGCCCGCTCGCACAGGTCGAGCACCTGGCTGTCGATCACGCTATTGGCCATCAATGGACGCCAGGCGACGCGCAGCCCTGCCAGCGATCCCACCGGCTGGGCGGCGGCGACGAACCCGGTCGCGGGCTGGCCGTAGCTATAAGGATCGCTGGGATGCTCGCCGGCCATGATCTCGAGCATCAGTGCGCAATCGGCAACGGTACGCGTCATCGGATTGATGCTGGAGAAATTGGCGAACAGCTCGGTCGCCATGTCGTGGGGAATGAGACCGGCCGACTGCTTGAAGCCGACCACGCCATTGCAGGCGGCGGGAATGCGGGTCGAGCCACCGGCATCGGTGGCAACGGCCAGCGGCGCGACCCCGGCAGCGATGGCGACGGCGGCGCCGCCGGACGAGCCGCCGCAGGTGCGTTCCGCGCTCCAGGCATTGCGCGTGCGGCCGAACAGCGCCGCCTCGGTATAGGGCATATGCCCGAACTCGGGGGTCGTGGTCTTGCCGATCAGAATGGCGCCGGCCTGGCGCAGGCGGGCGACGCACACGGCGTCCGCGGCCGGCACATTGTGCTCGTACATGTAGGAGGCAAAGGTGGTGCGCACCCCGGCCGTGTTGACGAGGTCCTTGACGTGGAACGGCACGCCGGCGAGCCGGCCCGGCGCACGGCCGGCGGCGATCGCAGCATCGACGGCCGCGGCCTCCGCCAAGGCGCGCTCGGGGCAGAGCGTGATGAAGCAGTTGAAGACCGCCTGCGCCCGTTCGGCCCGTGCCAAGCTGGCGCGCATCACGTCGACGGCTGAGACCTGTTTGCCGCGGATCATGTCCGCAAGCTGGCCGGCAGGGGTATAGGCGAGAGCATCGGCGGACATGACTTTGATCCAAACTGGGGCTGGCCGGCTGGCGCGCGGCGACCGCAACGGCGGCGGCATTTGCCTTGCGCCAGTATGGCGCGCATTGTGGCCCGCTGCGGCACAAAAGTGGACGCCGACGCGAAAGGAACCGGCAGCAATGCAGATCGGCATCATCGGGCTCGGGCGCATGGGCGCCAACATCGCGCGCCGGCTCATGCGCGCTGGCCATGCCTGCGTGGTCTCAGATCACGAGCCGGCGCCGATGGCGGCGCTCGCCGACGAGGGCGCGCGACCGGCCGACGGGCTCGGCCAGCTGGTCGCAACCCTGGCACCGCCGCGCCAGGTCTGGCTGATGTTGCCCGCCGGCGCCGCCACCGAAGCGGCGATTGATGAACTGGCTGGCCTGCTTGCGCCCGGCGATTGCCTGATCGATGGCGGCAACAGCCACTGGAAGGACGACCTCCGCCGGGCTCGCGCCTTGCGCAGCCGCGGCATCGACTACGTCGACGTCGGCACCTCGGGCGGGGTGTGGGGCCGCGAGCGCGGCTACTGCCTGATGATCGGCGGCGATGCCGCCGTCATCGAGCGGCTCGACCCGATTTTTGCGGCGCTGGCGCCCGGCAAGGGCGACATTGCCCCGACCCCAGGCCGGGCCGGCCGCGATCGGCGCGTCGAGGCGGGATATCTTCACGCCGGGCCCGCCGGGGCTGGCCACTTCGTCAAAATGATCCACAATGGCATCGAGTACGGCATGATGCAGGCGATGGCCGAGGGCTTCGACATCCTCAAAAACGCCAATTCCCCCAAGCTGCCGGCAGCGTTGCGGCTCGAGTTCGACGTGGCCGATGTCGCCGAGGTCTGGCGGCGCGGCAGCGTCATCACGTCATGGCTGCTGGACCTCACGGCGGCGGCCCTGGCCGAGGACCCACTGCTCGCCGACTATTCGGGGCATGTGGAGGATTCCGGCGAAGGGCGCTGGACGATCGAAGCGGCGATCGAGGAGGCGGTGCCGGCGGAGGTGTTGAGCTCGGCGCTGTTCGTTCGCTTCCGCTCGCGCCAGCAGCACACCTTTGCCGAGAAAGTGCTCTCCGCCATGCGCAAGGGCTTCGGCGGCCACAGCGAGCCGGGCAAGGTGGGCGGAAAGCCATGAGCGCGCTGGTGATCGTGCTGATGGGGGTGTCGAGCTCGGGCAAAAGCACCATCGGGGCGCGACTGGCAAAGCTGTTGGATTGGCCGTTTCGCGATGCCGACAGCTTCCACCCGGCGGCCAACATCGAGAAAATGCGCGCCGGCATTCCGCTCGAGGACAGCGATCGCTGGCCATGGCTCGATGCCATTGCGCACTGGATCGACCAGCAACTGAGCAAGGGGCAATCGGCGATCGTGTCCTGCTCGGCCTTGAAGCGCAGCTACCGCCAACGGCTGATCGGCGACCGTCGCAACGTCAGACTGGTGTTCCTGAAAGGCAGCTTCGAGTTGATCAAAAAGCGCATGCAACAACGGCGCGGGCACTTTATGCCCCTGTCGCTGCTGCACAGCCAGTTCCAGGTGCTCGAGGAGCCCGAGGCCGACGAGCACGCCATCACCGTGTCGATCAGCGCGCCGCCGCAGCGGGTGGCCCACCGCATCATCAGCGCGCTGGGCCTCGCCACCGCCGGGCGATCCTAGCCATGGCCGCCAGCCGCCAATTCATCGCGTTCGTGACCGACCAGATGGCGCCGCTGGGGTCGATCGTCAGCCGGCGCATGTTCAGCGGGGCCGGCCTCTACTGCGATGGCGTCATTTTCGCCCTGATCCTCGGCGACGCGCTCTACTTGCGCGTGGACGATGGCAACCGCGGCGCCTACGTGGCCGAAGGCCTCTCCCCGTTCAGCTACCAGTCGCGCGGCAGGACGGTGGAAATCGGCGCCTATTGGCGGGTGCCCGAGCGGCTGTTCGACGACGGCGACGAGATGGTGGACTGGGCACACGCCGCGCTCGCCGCGGGGCGCAGGGCGGCGGCGCGGAAGCGACCGGCGCCGGCCAGGCGGCGGCGGGCACCGGTGCAAGGCCGCAAGCGGTAAGCCGGTTCGCCCCCAATAGGTGCCCAGCGCCCAGTCCGCTGACACCGGCGTGTTGCCCAGCACAGCCCTGGCGCAGGCTTTGGCATAAGCTCCCGCCGCGCAATCAATGGAGGCGGGTATGCGGTGTTGTCTCGCCATCTTGACCGTTGTCGCTGCCCTGGCCGCGCCGGCCGCGGCGGTTGCCGACAAGCGCGTGGCGCTGGTGATCGGCAACGCCGCCTACCAAAACACGACCGCGCTCAAGACACCCACGTCCGATGCCGCCGACATGGCAGCGGCGCTGCACCGGCTCTCCTTCGAGGTGATCGATGGCACCGACCTCGACAAGCGCGCCATGGAGCGGACCATGCGCCAGTTCACCCAGCGGCTGACGCGAGCCGATCTGGCGCTCTTCTATTTCGCCGGCCATGCGCTCCAGAGCGGTGGCCAGAACTATCTGATGCCGGTTGATGCCCGGCTCAGGAGCGAGGGCGATGCCGACTTCGAAGCCCTGCCGCTGTCGCTGGTGCTGCGGCAAATGCAGCGCGAGGCCAAGACCAGCATCGTGCTGATCGATGCCAGCCGGGACAATCCGCTGGCGCGCAGCCTGGCACGCTCGCTCGGCACGCGCGGCAGCCAGATCGGCCATGGCCTGGCCGAGGTGAGGGTCGAGCTCGGCACCCTGATTGGCCTCTCAACTCAGCCCGGCAACATCGCCGCCGAAGGCGAAGGTCGCAACTCGCCCTACGCCCAGGCGCTGGTGCGGCAGCTCGAAGTCCCGGGCAAGGACGTCAGCGGCGTACTGGTGGCGGTGCGCAACGACGTGCTGCAGGCGACCGGCGGCAAGCAGGTGCCGTGGGAAGCGAGCGGCCTGATCGAGACGATCTACCTGCGCGATGGCACGCCGGCGCCGCCGCCGACGGCTGCGCGGCCAGCCGACCCGAGCGAAATGCCTCCCGACTACGACAAGGAGATGGAGATTGCGTTCTTTAATGCGATCAAGACCAGCACCTCGCCGGCGGTGTTTGCCGCCTACCTCGACCGGTTCCCGCGCGGCACCTTCGCGCCCCTGGCCCGCGTCATGATGGAAGAGCTCAAGCGGCAGAACGGTGCGATGCCGGCGATCACCGCGGCGCGCGAGCCGACGCCGGTGCCGTCCGCGGCGCTGCCGACCACAAGCCCGCAGGCCTTGGCGCGGGCGCTGCAGTCGGAGCTCAAACGCGTCGGCTGCGATCCGGGATCCCTCGATGGCCAGTGGGGCGATCATAGCCGCGAGGCGCTCGACAAGTTCGCGCGGGCAAGCAAGCTGGCGCTGGCAACCAGCGAGCCGAGTGAAGCGGCACTGGCCGGGGTTGCCGCCCAGTCGGGGCGGATTTGTCCGCTCGAGTGTGCCAGGGACGAGCGCGAGATCAACGGCGTGTGCGTGGCAAGATCGCGGGCCGGACCAGGTACGGGTGCCAGGCGACGGCCAAAGGGCAACACCGACCGGCAAACCACGAGCCCGTTTCAGGTCTGCGTCGGCAGCCGCGCGCTCGGCCTGTGCACGAACTAGGACTTTGTACGAACTAGCAAAGGTCGCGCGCGGGCGACCGCCTCGGGCAATCGCCTGGTGGGGATCTTCTGTGGCGGGCTATTCGCTTATGACGATCGGTCCTGTCGGTGCGACGTCGGCGCTTTCTCAAGGCGAGCGGATGGCGCAAACGCGTCCCGTACCGCTGAGCGCTTGGTGCCGAGTGGCCAGCAGCGGGCGGCCGTCAAAGCTTGAGGGGCGATCACTGGTGGGCGACGCGGTCCACAGTTGGTGGCCGCGGCCGGTGTCACGTGGTAAATTCGGCAGCATGGACCCGGCCACTTTCACGCTGTTCATCTGGATCACGACCGGCGAGCAGGTCGAGGAGCGTCACATCCCGAACCTGAGCGAAGCGCAATGCGCCGCGCGATCGAAGGAGATCCGCAAGGACAAGGGGCCGGGTGTTTACACGCGATGCGTCCGCAGGGGGTACGTGCACCCCGGCCGCAGCCGGCGTGAGGACTGTCCGGAGTGCGCTGCCACCGCCCGCAAACGGGCCTAGCCGCCGCTGCACGCGTGGGCACGCTTTAACGTCGGCCGTGAGATGCCGATCGGAGGTAGGCGCCGCAGTGTTCTGGCGTCTCTCCGATTCGCGCGATGCTGGTCGGCCGCGCGAAGCGAGCCGTAGCTAGCCCCTAGGCGGTGCCACCAGGGGGTTGCTCAGCGCCGGCGGCCCCGAACCCAGGGCCGATCACTCCGACCAGACCGGGGCATGGGTGCCGAGCGGCACCGGCGGCCGCACCCAGTGTGCGGGGGTGTCGGCGAGCCTGGCGGCATGGCGCACGCTGGTGATGCGGCCAAAGGGTGTGTCGGTGGTGTCGAGAAGATCGCCGATCTCGGCCAAGGCGATGTCGGGACAGACAAAGCCGTCGCTGACGCGGCCGAGCCCCGCCAACCAATGCCCGGTTTGCGCCAGCGAGACGCGCACGTGCCAGGAGCCGCCCTCTCGCGCCTTGCGCGCCAGCGCCATCATCGCTCCGAACGCCATCAGATAGCCCGAGGCATGGTCGAGTGCCTGCGCCGGCAACTCGCGCGGCGCCGGTACACCGGCGGCCTCGGCTTCGGCTACGTTGAGCCCGTTCGCGTTCTGCACCAGCGAATCGAAGCCGCGACGCAATGCCCAAGGGCCTTGATGGCCGTAGGCGGAAAGCGTGACCACGACGATACCGGGCCGTAGCTCGGCGCAGGCCTCGGGCGCAAAGCCCAGCGCGGCGAGACCACCCGGACGATAACCCTGCACGAAGACGTGCGCCTGCCGCAGCAATCCCGTGAGGCGCTCGCGGTCCTCCGCGGCGCGCAGATCGAGCGCAGCCGACAGCTTGCCGCGGCCGGTGTCGATATCGAGCTCAGGCAGCCCCGGTAAATGCGGCGCCGTGATGCGCATCACCTCGGCACCATGCGCGGCCAGCGCGCGGCCGCAGACCGGACCGGCGATCACCCGCGTCAGGTCGAGCACGCGCACGCCGGCGAGCGGTCGGTCGGGGTGTGCCGCCGGCGCCCGCGCCGGGGCTTCGCCGATCTTGGTGATCTCGTAGAGGGGGAGGTGTGCGACCGCCCGGCCCTGCGGGTGGTCTGCCCATTCCGCCGGCGCGCGCAGCATAGTGGCAACCAGCCCGGCTTCGGCGACGGCCGCCTCGAAGCGTTCCGCCTGCCATTGGCCGAGGGCTGCGGCAACCGCCTCGCGATCATAGGCGCAGCCCAACAGCTTGAGCATGCCCTGGCGATGGTGCGGAAAATTCGTGTGCAGGCGCACCTTGCGACCATCGCCAGTGCCATAGACACCGGCGATCTTGTCCCAGCTTGGCCCGGGTGGCTTGCCGGCGATACGCAGGTAGCGCTCGCTGCGAAACTCGACCGCGGCGTGGCGCATGTCGACCTTGACGGGCTGGCGCCGACCGCCGCGCAACCGCCAAATTTCGGCGGCGGCGAGCGCCGCGGCGGCGATCGTGGTCTGGGCAACGGTGCCGACCCGAAACGATGACGGCAGCACCGGGTCGTCGCCGGTCAGCTCGACGTCGCCCACGGCGTCAGGATCGCCGCCGGCAGCGCCCCACAGCTGCTCGAGGATGGTACGCGGTGATGCGCTCTGAGCCAGGGTCATGGCCTCCACCATGGTCGCGGGCGCTGCCCCATCGGCAGCTGTTGTTGGCGCGGACCTGCCGAGCCGCGGCACCGCACTCAGTTCACCTCCGCCAGGTGGTTGGCGAGCCAGCGCGCCGAGCGCAGCAGGCGGCCGTCATCACGCCGAGGACCAATCAACTGCACCCCCATCGGCAGGCCGTCGCTCTCGAGCAGCGGCAGGGTCACCGCCGGTACGCCGAGAAAGGTCCAGAACGCGCAGAACGCCGGGTCGCCGGTGCTCTCGAGCCCCTTGGGTGCCGGCCCCGGTGCCGCCGGGGTAACAATCTGTCCGCGTTGCATAAAGATGTCTTCGACCGTGGCATAGAGCTGTTTGCGCATCTCGAGCGCCGCAAAATAGTCAACCCCCCTGATCCGGCGCCCCTCTTCGATCTGCGCCGCCAGGCGGGCGCTGATCAGCCCTGGCGCCGCATCGAGCAGCGGCCCGTAGTGATGCGCCAGCTCGACGTTCTGCACGGTCTTGGCGGCAGCAAGTCCGCGTTCGGTGCTGAAATCGAGCGAAATCTCCTCAACCTGGTCGCCCAAGTGCTCGACGAGTTCGCCGAACGCCTCGCGCGTCACCGCATCGGCCGCGCTCCAGGCATGGGTCTTGACGAGCGCAAACATCGGCGGCAGCGGCCAGTCCTCGGTGGCCCGCGTGACAAGATTGCCCCGGCTGCCGGCGATGCTGGCAGGATCGCGCGCATCATAGCCGGCCATGGCATCGGCCAACAGCGCGACATCCTCGAGCGAGCGGGCAAACACACCGACGGTATCGAGCGATGGCGCCTGCGTCAGCACGCCGGGTCGCGGAATGAGCCCGAACGTCGGTTTGAAACCATAGACGCCGCAGAAGGCGGCCGGCCGAATGACCGAGCCGCCGGTCTGGGTGCCGACCGCCAGCGGCACCATGCCGGCGGCGACCGCGGCAGCGGAGCCGGAGGAGGATCCACCGGGCGTGTGCTCGGGGTTGCGTGGATTGCGGGTGAGCGACGGCGTCAGAGTTGCAAGTTCGGTGGTGACGGTCTTGCCGAGGATCACGGCCCCGGCGGCGCGCAGGTTGGCAACCGCAGCGGCATCGTTACGGGGCTGGCGACCCTTATAGACCTCGCTGCCGTTTTCGGTCGGCATGTCGGCGGTGTCGATGATGTCCTTGATACCGACCGGGACCCCATGCAGCGGGCCGACGCCCTTGCCACTGCGCCGCTCCTCGTCCGCGGCGCGCGCCTGCTCCAGGCCGCGTGCCCGGTCGATGAAGGTCCAGGCCTTGAGCCCTTGATCGAGCGCCTCAATGCGCTCGAGGCATTCGGTGACCAGGGTTTCGCAACTCAAGTCGCCGCGCGCGATCCCCGCGGCAGCGTCAGTCGCAGTGAGAGCGCAGAGATTATGGTCGGTCACAATCGAGACTCCAGAAGGCCGCTATCCCAGATAGCTCAGCACACCGGACAAAAGCAATGTCAGCGACAAGGCGACCATGGCCGTCAAAGCTACGGCGATGTAGGGCTCAAGCTCGGTATCGACGAAGCGGTGGGTGCGCCCGCCGCGTGGCAGCAAGGCAAGAAGGAGGACGACAGTGGCCACCAAGACGACCACGCCGCCGAGCAAGAGATTCATAGGTTGCCTCCCCGGCAGGGTCTAACGATAGAGATAGTTGGGCAGCCATAGGCCGATCTGGGGGAATGTGTAGAGCATTGCCATGGCGATAATCACAATGATCATATAGGGCATTACGCCACGAAAGATGTCGTTGATGTTGACCCACGAGGGGGCCACGCCCTTGAGATAGAACGGCGCCATCGCCACCGGCGGTGACAGGAATGAGGTCTGAATGTTGAGGGCGACCAGCAGCCCAAAGAACAGGGGATCGATGTTAAACAGCTTGAGCAGCGGCAAAAAGATCGGCATGAAAATAACAATGATCTCCGTCCACTCCAGCGGCCAGCCCAAAACGAAGATGATGATCTGCGCCAAAATCATGAAGCCCAGCGGCGACAGGTTCATTGCGAGTACAAATCTTTCGATCGGTTCATGGCCGCCGAGATAGGCGAACACGGCGGAGAACGTGAAAGAACCGATAAATAACCAGCACACCATGGCCGTGGTTCTGGCGGTAAGGAACACCGATTCCTTGAGCTGCGCGAGCTTGAAGCTGTTTCCGGGCAGCATGACGAGGATGACCAGTGCGGTCAGCACAATGCTTGCCACCAGGAGCCAGCGCGGCGGATGCGCCAGATCGACGAACGGCAGGAGATCCGGCAGTGATGGCCCGAGCGCCCAGGCAACGACGCCGGATATGATCACCCCATAGGCAGACGTGACCATGACGCGCCATCGTTTGGAGTAGTCGGCACCGTATCCCGCCGCGAGCAGCAAGGCCCCGAGCGAACCCATGGCGGCCGCCTCTGAAGGCGTGGCCAGGCCGAAAATGATCGATCCCAGGGCGGCGCTGATCAGCGCCGCAAGCGGGAGGAAGGAGGTGACGAGGGCTTGCAATACCATGGAGAGCGGGACGTTTCGCTCGTCCGGCGGCAATCTCGGCGCCAGCTTTGGATTGAGCAGGGCCATCAGCGCCGTATAAAGGATATAGAGCCCGGCCAGCATGATGCCGGGGAAAAAAGCCCCGGCATAAAGCTTGACGACCGACACGCCTGCGGTCGCGCCATAGAGAATGAGCATGACGCTCGGCGGGATGAGGATGCCGAGACACCCTCCGGCGCATACAGCCCCGGCTGCGATCTTCACGTCATAGCCGGCGCGAAGCATAGCGGGAAAGGCCAGCAGACCCATCAAGGTGACGCAGGCGCCGACGATGCCGGTGGCGGTTGCAAAGATGGCGCAAGTGGCAATCGTGGCAAGCGCAAGCGATGCCGGCACCGGTCCGGCGGCAAGCTGCAACGACTTGAATAGGCGATCGAGGATACTGGCGCGCTCGATGATGTACCCCATAAAGACGAACAAGGGGATAGAGATCAATACGTCGTTGGTCATCACCGAGTAGGAGCGCTGCACGAGCAGCGAAAAGATCAGATCCCCCATCGCGAAGTAGCCGAAAAACACGCCCAGCGCCATGAGAGTGAAGGCGATGGGAAATCCGAACATGATGAACACGACAAACAACCCGAGCATGAGCACGCCAAGCTCGGGATTACCGAGGCCAAACATCAAATGTCTCCCTTGCCCAATCCGGTCGCTTCGGCGGTGGCCACCTCCGCCGCCTTTTTTTGCTCAGCGTCGCTGAGCATGACCTTCTCCAGCTCTTCCACATCGTGCAGACGCCGCGGCCATTCGCCCGTCTTGAGGCATCGGATGCAGCGAATGACCTCCACGACACCCTGCAACACCATCAGGCAACCGACGATCGGAATCAGCCACTTAAACGGCCAAACGATCGGACCATTGGGGCTGGCGGAGGAATGCTCGTTCATTCTGCGCGACAACTCGGCAAAGGCGTAGCCGGAGTAGATGAACGCCAACATTCCGGGAAAGAAGAACAGGATATAGAGGATGAGATCCATCGCTGCCTGCCGACTTGGGCGCCAGGAACGATAGACAAAATCGCCGCGCACGTGTCCGTTGCGCGAGAGCGCGTAGGCACCGGCCATCATGAACAAGGTACCGTAGAGTATATAGCTGGCATCGAACGCCCAATCCGTCGGGGCGCCAAACATGTAGCGTGCAAACACCTCGTAGCTGGTGGCGAACGTGAGCAACACGATGCTCCAGCCAAAGGTCTTGCCGACCGCCGAACTCAAGGCGTCGACAACGTATAGGAGTTGATCAGCTTGCTCTCCGTCTGCGGTCTTGCGCAGCGCCGAACGCAGCTCGAGGCAGAAAACGCCAATGACAACCGGAACCGCCGTCAAATACACGTAGAGCGGCAACTGCTTGGGCCCGCCGATCAGGGCAAACAGTGAATCCATGACAGACGCCTGGGATGGGAGATGAAAGAGGGAAGGTCGGCCGCCGCGTGCCGCGCACGCGGCGGCGGCGGCTCAGCCAAAGAAGTGCTTGTAGGCCGTCTCTTGTTGGGCAGTGGTCAAGTTATTGGTAAGAAAATAGGGGACCACGCGCTTGCACCATGCCCTTTGCGATTCCAGCACCTTGACAAAGTAGGGATCTTTGTTGGCGGCGATGACGGTATCCCATGCCTTGAGCTGGGCTTCGAGTACGCTGTCGGGTGTCTTGATGACGTTGACGCCGCGCGCTCTAATTGCTTCCAGGTCCTTCGAATAGCGGTCATGCGCCATATAGAACTGGTCGGCGGTGGCGGCGAGAGCGGCGTAGCGCAAGATCGACTTGAGCTCGGGGGCCAGGGCGTTGAACTTCGCCTTATTGAAACTGAGCTCAAAGCATTCGCCCTGCTGATGGTGGCTCCGCACCATAAAGTTCTTGGAAACGTCGGGGAAACCCAGCAAGAGATCGGAGGAGGGGTTATTGAACTCCGCGCCGTCGATTAGACCGCGGTCAATGGCGGGAACGATTTCGCCCCCCGGCAGGATGGTCACCGCGGCGCCCATTTCTTTGAACAGATCGGCCGACAGGCCGACGGTGCGGTATTTCATCCCCTTGAAGTCGTCGGCGTTCTTGATTTCTTTCTTGAACCAGCCGAGTGGCTGATTGGGCATCGGATAATAGAGGAAGCCGACCGCGTTGATCTTCAGGATATCGTTGATAAGCTCATTGTAGAGCGCCTCGCCGCCACCGTGATAAAACCAGGCCAGCAGGCTGTGGGCGTCCCAGCCCATGGACGGCGGCGTGCCAAATAGCGAGGCCGCCTTATTCTTCCCATACCAATAGACGGTGACGCCGTGGCCACCGTCGAGCACACCCGAATGCACGGCGTCCTGCACTTGGAACGCAGGTACCACGGCACCCGCGGCCAATACGTCGAGCTTGAGACGACCGCCCGACATGTCGTTGACCTTCTTGGCGTAGTCGACGGCAAATTCGTGGAAGATGTCTTTGGTGGGCCAGGTCGACTGATATTTCCAAGTGACCGTCTGCGCGCGCGACACCTGGGGCATCGCCACTGTCGCAGAGGCAGCGGCGCCCGCGGTAACGGCACTCGCCTTCAGAAATTTGCGACGGGACAAAGATTTCGCGTGCGTTGTCATCGGCGTCTCCTCCTCCTTGCCTCAGCTTTTCGCCTTATTGATTGCAACGCTGGTATACCACGGCCGAACGCGGAGGTAATGCCCTTTTGGCCACAACCCTTGGCCACTTGGAACCTAGCCGAAGTGAGAGGGGTAAGGTAAGGCTCGGCCATTGGTGCGCACGACCCGACCGCCCGCGGCCTTGGCGCGGGGCGCGGTGAGTCGCCGTTGATGGTCGTTGCGGGTGGGGCGCTGGCCTCAGGGGGTGGGGCGCGCGATCACCATCCAGCTGACGCCGAACCGGTCGGCGGCCATGCCAAAGCGCTTGGCGAAAAAGGTCGCAGCCAGCGGCATCTGCACGTGGCCGCCGTCGGCCAGTGCCGCAAACACCCGCTCGGCCTCGGCCTCATCCTCAGTTTCGATCGAGAGGGCAAATCCCTCAAACTTCGGTTTCATCTGCACGCGACCATCCGACATCATCACGGGTGCGCCGGCAATGTTGAGGCTCGCATGCATGATCTTGTCTTCGGTACCAGGCGTACACATGCTGCGGTCGGGGCCGTCCTTGAAGCGCATCAGCATCGTCACCTCGGCGCCCAAGGTTGCCTTATAGAACGTGATCGCCTCTTCGCAGCGGCCATCGAAATAGAGGTAGGGTGTGAGGGGCACGACGGTCTCCTTTCCTGGCTGGACGCGTTGCGCTGCCACCGACGTTAGGGTGACATTTTGGCCAAATAATCGGCGAGCCGTGACAACGTCTCAACCCGCACCCTTGTCCGCGCGGTAGTCTTTGACAACCCGATCAGGCGCCGCAGGGGATGGGAAAACGGCGTCAAGGGTAAGGCGGGTGCGGCCACGGCCAAGGTCCTCGAAAGCCGGGCCGCTGATGCGAAAGGGCTTGGCCAATGCTTTGACAGGGGTCTCGCCTAGGGGCGAGCCGCGCCGGATCGCGCGCCGGGTCGGCCAGGGCCGCGAAGGTCGCGCTCAGGTGATCGCGGCGCAGCTATTATGAACCCAGTGGTTAGATAACCTAATGGTTCGATAACGGCGCAGCCCGCTGGCAATCGACCACGAGCGCCGCCCAAAAAATTGACCGGCGATTGGGGATGTGACTTGGTGCGTCTTTAGGGCGTTCAAGGGCGGCTTGGCGCGCGATCCGGCTTTCAACGTCGTCGTCGCAAAATGGAGGCGGCGCTTGGCCAGCGCCATTGCCACGCCGAACGCCTGATCGCCTTCTGCGCGCCCCGAAGGGGGACCTCTGGGGGCGCAGCCAGGCGAGCCACGAGGCGAGGAGGCCAATGGATCTTTTTTGGCCGCTGGTCATCCTGCGCTGGCTGCATTTGTCATCGCTCCTTGCCGTCTTTGGCTCGACCCTGTTTGCGCACTACGTCACCGACCAGGCGCACAAACGCGATCCGCTCCTGGTGCGCCGTGAACTGGCGTGTGCTTGGATCGCGTTCGCCTCCGGCATTGTCCTCGTCATGCTCGCCCTGGTGGACATGACGGAGCAGCTCAGCAGTCTCGCGGCGCCAGCGCTGTGGCAGGCGTTCTTCCTCGACACCGGGTTTGGTGGCGTCTGGGCCGCGCGGCTGATCGGTCTTGGGGCCCTGCTGGTGTGCGTCGGTCGCGTCGCCGATAACGGTTGGGTGCGCAAGCGCACCGGCGCCAGCGCTGGGCTGAGCGGCGTCCTCCTCGCCTCCCTGGCGTGGCTCGGGCACGCCGCCGCCGGCGAGGGGCCGGCCTACTTTGCCGGCCTCGCTGCCTACGCCTGCCATGTGCTTGCGGCCGGGGCCTGGTTCGGCGGCCTGCTGGGGTTGGCACAGGCGCTCAGTCGAGGTCCGGACGGCGCCGAGCCGCGCCACCTCACGACTGCGCTTGAGGCCTTCTCGCGCCTGGCGATGGCCGCCGTCATGCTGATCGTGGCGAGCGGGGTGTTCAGCGCTGTTCTCCACATCGCCCACCTCACCGATCTGGTCCATACCACCTACGGCCTGGTCCTAATGGCCAAGGTCAGTCTGTTCGCAGGGGTGATGGCGCTGGCGGCCGCCAATCGTTGGGTGCTGCTGCCCCGCTGGCGCCAGCAGCCGGCGTCCGCGACCCGCAAGGCACTGGTGCAATCGGTCGTCCTCGAGCAGGTGCTGGGCCTCGCCGTCATCGCGCTGGCGGCGGCCTTGGGCGCGCTTGCGCCCGCCGACTGAGGCGCGCCGGTCGCTAACAACCGACAACTGTCAAGGGTGCCTTGTGCGCGGCGGCTTTGGGTCCCATCATGGCCGGCAGTGGCCATTGGGGGGCTGACATGCGGGACAAATTCAATGCGCAATCGCTGGTGGCAACGAGCGCAACAGGGGATCGCACTACCTTCGAACTGACGTTCGTCGATGCTACCGGGGCACGACAAACCCTGGCGCTGTCACGCGGGGTGGCAAAGGACCTGGTGCCGGTGTTGCAATCCCTGACCGCTGGCAAAGACGATGCGCCAGGTGCCACGCTTACCAAAATGCCCAAAATGTGCACGGTCGGACACGCACGCCACGAGCGGCTGGTGCTGATCAAGTTCGACGATGACCCACCCTACGCCATTGGCCTACAGGACGCTCGCTCGCTGTGGCGGGATGTGCGCCAGGAAAGCCAAACCATCTCACGGCGCAAGCGGCCGGCCTTGCAGTAAGCTCAGGCGCGGGAGACCCTGTGCGATGAGGGTAGGGCATCGCCCTCCACGGCTGCGCCAGCCCGTGGTATTGGCTCGGTTTCATGTCTAAGTTGGCGCTGCGAGCGCCGCGACCCGAGGTTGATGCGACGTGACGAGATATCTGCCCTTGATGGTGTTGACCCTGATGCTGGCCGGCGTGTCCCCCACCGCCGCGCATGATCATGGTACGCCGGCGGTCGAAATCGTTGCCGCGTCCGCCCCGGCGATGACCGGCCAGGACGTACAGCTCGTGTTTCTGACCCTGCGCAATCGGGCGAACATGGCCGATCGCCTGGTGCATGCCGTGAGCCCAGTCGCCAGCAAGGTCGAATTGCGCGCCGCGCCCAGTGAGGACGGCCAACCCAAGGGCGTGGCGGGGCTCACGATCGGACCCGGCGAACAGGTGGTGTTGACCGCCACGGGCCCGCACCTGGAACTCACCGGTCTGAAACGGCAGTTGCTCGAGAACCAAGTTTTCAAGCTGGCACTCGAGTTCGAAATGTCGGGCCGCATCGTGATCGACGTGTTGGTGGGTGCGCCCGCGGCGGGTGCGGTGCACCAGCATTGATCGGCCTGTGCACGATCGGCGATCACCGACACGCATCAATGATTTAGCGCTGCCAGGGCGAGGCTGAGTGCGCGAGATGGAGCGCCCTGTGTCTTGGGCGTCACAGCCAATCACGGCGCCAGACACTATGCTCTGCCGTCGTCGGCGTGTTGGGGAATGGGGTATGCGTTGGGGGCTCATTTTCGCGGTGCTGGTGCTGGCCGGCTGCGTCGACGGTAAGGACTCCTATCGCTACGATCGATACGTAGATCGTTATGGCGACCGATACACTGAGCCACCCCCGGACCGCCGCGCGTCCGCGATCATTTACGCAGATGAGGAGTGCCCGCCGCCGCAGGCCATCGCCGCCTACTGCGGCAGTATGCGGTCACCCGATGCCTGCGCCCAAGAGTCGCAATGTGCCTGGGTTGGCGGCGGCTGCCGAGGCATCTCCTGCCGGGTGGTGCCGCGCCGGCGCTATTACTATAGCGGCTATTAGGGCTGGCGCAGGGTTGCGTTGACCGATGGCCGCGCGCGCCTGACACCTCAAGCCCTGGTATCGGTCACCGTTGCGTTTAGCCGCGCGCCACTTCGAACGCTTCCAACAGGGGCGGCGCGCGCACTCGCGTCGGCAGCTCGTCTCCACGCCCGTCGGACGGGCGCCGACTGCCGGCGCGCTCGCTTCGCGTTATTTGGCTGGCGGCGACGCCGCGGTCGGGCTCGGCGCGCTGCCGGCACCGGTTGGCGCCGCCTGACCTTCGTCGTGCCGGGGAAAGATCTGATAGAACAGGGTGGCAATGGCCACCAGCACCACCACCAGGAACAGCGCAAAGCCCTGATCTGAGCGAGACATGAGAGAGGCTCCTTGTCGAGGGGCGGAGGTGACGGGTTACCGGCCGGGCCGCGCGAGACAGGCGCCCTCACCTGCGCCCCGGCCAACGTCGACGCCTCCGGCTCGTGTGGCTTGCCCGCTGGGGAACGGAAACGCACGCGCGGGTCGCCGACACCAGCTGGAGCGCCGAAACCAAATAGAACAATGCCAATCGCCGCCGGTGGTTCCGACAGATTGGCTGAGCGTGTTGCCGCCGGCGCGAACCCCATTGCGGGCTCGGGTGTCGCACCGATGGACGGCGCCAATGCCCTCACTTCATCCTCACCATCCCGGCTCCGTCGGGCCCATCCTGATGGGGCTGGGATGGTCGCGTTGGGCCAAAACGAGGCGAGCATGAGCCGGGGCGCCCGCGTTCGGCGGCGATCGCCGTCGACCGGCAGGTCACAAGCAATCGGAGCGAAGAAGAATGTCGGTGTTCGGAAACATCATGTCATCGATTCTTGGAGGCGCCACCGCAACCAGTTCGGCGTCGGCGGTACCACCCGCCGGCGCAAGGCCCAGCGCTGCTGCCAGTTCAGCGCCGGCAGGGCCGCCCGCCGGCGCAAGCCCCGGCGCCGCAGCCAAGGCTGCGCCCGCACCCGCGTCGACGCCACCTGCATCGAGTACAACCGCAAAAGCGGCGCCGGCCGCGCCCACGCCGGTCGATGTCGCCGCCGTCATGGATAAGCTCGCCGCCGCCTCATCGGAGGATCTCGACTGGCGAAAGTCGATCGTCGATCTGATGAAGCTTCTCAAACTCGATAGCAGTCTCACAACCCGGCGACAGCTCGCTAAAGAGCTCAAGTTCTCGGGCAACATGCAAGACTCCGCGGCGATGAACATCTGGCTGCATAAAGAGGTGATGGTCAAGCTCGCCGAAAATGGCGGCAAGGTGCCCCCCGAGTTGAAGCACTAGTAGGTTGCTTTTCGCTTAGACCCGCCGTGGAGGCGGCCAAGGTCCCGATCGGGGAACGGCCGCCGACATCCTGACGACGCCCAACCGGGCGCCGCCGCACCGTCCCGACTGAGCTCGCGCCGCGCTTGGCTCGGGCGGCCGCCTGTCGTAAAGAGGCGCCTACCAATCAAAAGGGATGCGCGGGCGCAATAACGGAAACCAGCGGCTTTTGGGCCAGCCAGCCGGGCGAACGCCTCCGCAACGGTGGTAATTCTGAATTCTTGAACGCAAATAGTCCTGCGGCGATCCGGCTCCCGTCCCAAATCCAAATGTCACGTTAACTGAGCGCACGCGACTACACAGCTTATGAAGGCCGCCTCGGTATAATCCCGGATGTCATAACCTTTGAGGTGGAAATCTATTCGGTACTGGGTCCCAGTAACCACAAACTCGAGCGAGGAGCGGGCGATATGCAGCCCGAAGCGAATTCGCGTCTCAGCCGATTGACGTGCTGGTGGCGAACGTTGGCGCTGGCCTTTGCCATGCTGTCATGCCTTGGCGCAGAGGCAATGGCGCAGGCACCCGTCAAAAAGCTGCTGATCGTCTACCCCGACAGCAGCGAAAATCATGCGGCGGTGGTGGCCGGCGAAGCCGTGCGCGGCCGCTTTTCCCAGCTGCAAACTGAACTGCAGGTGCAAACGCATACCGAGTTTCTGGATCGCACCCAATTTCCAGGCCAAGAGCACAAGGACCGGTTCGTTCGCTATCTCACGGACAAATATGCTGGCAGCAAGCCAGATGCGGTTTTGGCTTTTGGCGCCGACTCGCTGGAGGCCGTGCTTAATTACCGCAAACTGCTCGAGAACGATATTCCGATCGTGTTCTGCGTCCTGCCACCGGCCGGCGTCGGCGTCAGCCTCGAACCCAACATGGCCGGCATTGTCAGCGAGTTCGATGTCACCAAAACCGTGGCGCTGGCGCGGCAATTGCAGCCCAAGGCGCACGACCTCGTGGTCGTGGCCGGGTCTGCCGCCTTCGACCTTAAGACCGCGCACGTGGCGCGGGAGCAGCTGGCCGGCATCGAAAAAGAGTTGCACACGCGCTATCTGATCGGCGCTGCCGACGCGGCCTTGCAGCGAGAGCTCGCCAGCGTCTCGCCAAACACCATCATTATTCTGCTGTCGAAGCTGACCGAGGGGCCGGGACGCACCGCCGTTGCCGCCGACGTTGCGGCCCTTGCCAACGCCGCCAATGCCCCGGTCTACGCACCCTATAGCACCTATTTCGGTCGCGGCATCGTTGGCGGCTTTATGGATACCTTCGAGGACATGGGTGCGCAAACCGCCGACCTGGTGGTTGGCATTCTCAAGGGCGAGCCGACCGCGGCGATCGGAACGCGCAAGAGCGCTAGCCAGGCCTATCGCGTCGACGCCCGGCAGCTCGACCGCTGGGGTCTGTCGGCGCAAAGCCTGCCCACCGGCACGGTGCTGGCATTCAAGCCGTCGAGCTTGTGGGAGAGCCATCCCAGAATTGTAACGGCGACGATCGCCATGTTCTCGGCGATGGCGCTGGTGTTGATGGCCCTGTTGGTGCAAATCGGCAGGCGCAAGCTCGCCGAAGCCAATCTCAAGGACAGCGAGAGCCGCATGCGCTTTGCTGCCGCTGCCGCCGACATCGGCCTGTGGCAGTACGATATTCAGGGCAGGCGTCTGTGGTCGTCGAAACACTGCCGCGCCATGCTCGGCCTTCCCGTGCAGGAGCCGCTGACGGCGGCCGCCCTGATTGGAACCGTGCACCCCGACGACCGGCACGTCGCCAGGGCGGCGATTCGCGCCGCCACCTACGGCGCCTTGTCGGATGGCGAGAGCGAATTTCGTGTCGTGTGGCCGAGCGGCGAGACCCGCTGGCTGCAGGCGAGAGGGCGAACCGATGTCGACGACAGCGGCGCGCCGATGCGCGCCAGCGGCATTTTTCGCGACGTGACCAACTACAAAATTGCGCAGCTGGAAGCCAAACAGTTATCGCAGCGCGTGCTCAGCATCCAAGACGACGAGCGCCAGCGCATCGCGCAAGATCTGCATGATTCGACCTCGCAGCATCTGGCCGCCATTGGCCTCAATCTCATCGCCCTCAAGGGAGCCAAGGGCGGCTGCAGCGTGATGGACGATATCGAGTGCTTGCTCGAGGAGGCATCCAAGGAACTGCGCACCTTCACCTATCTCTTGCATCCGCCCGCGCTCGCCGACGACGGCCTGATCGAAACCTTGGCTCGCTACATCGAGGGCTTTAAGCGGCGGACCCGACTGGGCGTGGAGCTGCGTTCCGGCGGCTCGATCGATGAACTCTCGCGGCAGGCGCAAGAATCGATCCTGCGTGTCGTGCAGGAGGCACTGGCCAATGTGCATCGCCACGCCGCCGCCACCCGCGCCCGGGTCCATCTGCGGCGCATGGGCAATCGCCTGCACATTGTCATCAGCGATGATGGGCTGGGTCTCAGCGCCAGCACCCACCTGGAGCAGGATGGGCGGCTTGCGACCGGTCTCGGCATTGCCGGCATGACCGCGCGCCTAAGGCAGCTCGGGGGCAGATTGCACATTCGCAGCAAGCCCAGCGGCACCATCGTCCACGGCATCGTTCCACTCAACGCACCGCTCGACGCCATACCCCAGCGTCCGATGGCTGCGGAATAGCGCCAGCACCTTGCGCAGCAACCGGGGCGGTTGACGGCCGGCGGCAGAGCGCCGAACCGGCACATCGCATTAACCTTGCTAGCGGCTGCGGACTCTTTTCCGCTCAATCTCGGTGTACCTCCTGATGTCCACTCATCCCAAGCAACGCCTACCGATGCGGCGGGGATTCCTCGCCCAAGCGCCGACTATCTTGCCATTGAGCCGAGCCACCCGGTGTGTGCGGGAATGACCGAGATGGAGAACATCCTTCGGCTGCGATGGTACCGTTCCGGCTACCAGCGCACCGCCGCGCCGCCGTGGTTTGGTCCCCTTGGCATCGCCCTGGTCGTCGGCATTGCCTACGGCCTTATCGCCCACCTGACGTTGACCTTGTTGTGCAAGCCGGATTGGGTGGCGGTGGTCTGGCCGGCCGCCGGCATCGCCTCGGGTGCCCTGATTGTGCTGGGACCAGCCGGGCAGGTGCCGACCACCTTGGCAATCGCCGCCGCTAGCGCCGCCGCCAGCCTAATGAACGCGCGCAGCCTTGCAGCCGCCGTGGTGTTTGCCCTGTGCAATGGCGGGGAGGCGTTTTTGCTGGCGTGGTTGGTCAAAAGCCGCTGGGGTGAGGACTTCCGACTGGAATCCATCGGCAGCGTGTTCGGTCTGTTTGCCGCGGCGGCGATTGCCGCTGCCCTCGCCGGCCTGGTGGCAACCGGCGGTTTTGTTCTGTTCCACAGTCCGGGGGCACCGATCCTGACCACGTGGCTCAGCTGGTTTGCCGCCGACGCCTTGGGCGTCATCATGGTAGCGCCGCTGGTGATTGGGGTAGCAAGCCTCCGGCACGATCCGCCACCAGCACGCGAGCTGGCGGAAGGCATTCTCACCTTGGTGGCGCTGGCCGCCGTCAGCGCCTTAGCCTTCGGCTCGCCGGCGCAGTACTGGTATCTGGTTGTACCGCTCGGCCTGCTGTTGCCTGTGCTGCTGGTCGGCCACTGCCGTCCGGTGTTCGCGGCGGGTGCGGTACTGGTTCTCGGCGGTGCGGTGACTTGGGCGGTCACGTTCGGGGCCGGCGAGCTCGACCAGCTCCCAAACTTTCATGATCGGGCGCAGGCGGCGCGGGCGACCTTGCTGGCGATCGCCACCTGCCTGTTGCTGCTCGCCGCGCTGTTCGCCGAGCGGCGGCGCAACGAGGCGGCACTCAAGGACAGCAACGAGCGGTTGCAACTGGCCCTTGATGCCGCCGAGCTCGGGGTCTGGAGCCTCGATGCAAAATCCGGCCGCTTCGAGACCGATGCGCGCGACCGGCGCATTCACGGTCACGCGCCAGATGCCGCACTCACCCTGGCCAAAGCCCGGCCCCTGATCCACCCCGAGGACCTGCCCAAGCTCGATGCCGCCTTTGCCGCCTCGCAGCGGTCCGGCGGCAGTTGCAAGATGGAATACCGCTTGGCGGCCACCGGCCCTCTCGGCCAGGAGCGCTGGGTCGCGGTTGAGGGAACGGTGGTGCACGCTGTCAACGGCGAGCCGTTGCGATGGCTGGGCGTTACCCGTGATATCAGTCATCGCAAGCAGGCGGAGCGCGCCCTCGCCGAGCGCGACGCACAGCTCGCTCTGGCCGGTAAGGTGGCGCTGGTCGGCAGCTTCAGCTACGACCTAGCCACCGGCATGATGCAGGTCTCGCAGGGTTATGTGGCGATCCACGACCTGCCCGAGGCCAGCGTGGAGACGAGCCGCAGCGCCTGGCGCACCCGCGTGCATCCAGCGGATCTGGTCAGATTCGATCATCACCTGGAACAGGCGATTGCACAGTACCGGCGCGATCACCACTGCGAGTATCGCATCGTGCGCAAGAATGGCGAAGTGCGCTGGATCGAATCGCGCAGTCTGATCGCCTACGACCGTGACGGCGTCGCCCAGCGCATGGTTGGCACCAACATCGATGTCACCGAGCGCAAGCGAACCCAGGCGGCGCTGGAGGAGAGCCAAGCCCGGCTGGCCGATGCGCTGATCGCTGGCCAGGTGATAGCCTTCGAATGGAATGCGCTGAGCGGACAATCGCAGCGCAGCGCCAATGCCGCCGGCATGCTCGGCGCCGAGCCGCAGCCGGCGAGCGGGGGGCGCAACGATTTCTTGCGCCGGGTTCACCCCGACGATCGTCACGGCTTCCGGCGGTTGATCGGCGAGCTCAGCCGCAACAATCCCGACTATGCCCTGTGTTTTCGCTATTGCCGCCACGATGGGCGCGAGCTGTGGCTGGAGGAAACGGCAAGGGCAGAGTTTGACGGCGACGGGCGGCTGTTGCGGGTCAAAGGCCTGACGCGCGACATCAGCGAACGCAAGCGTGCCGAGCTGGCGATCGCCGAGCGCACCTTGCAGCTGACGCTTGCCGGCAAGGCCGCGCTGGTCGGCAGTTTCGCCTACGCCACCGATGCCGAGCGGATGCAGATATCCGACGGCTATGCCGCCATTCACGGCTACCCCGACGGCACCAGCGAAGTGATGTGCAGCCAATGGCAACGCGGCGTGCACCCTGAGGATGTGCGGCGCCTAGTGGAGCTGCGCCGCGCCGCCTTTCGCCAGCGCCTGGTCGAGTATGGCGCCGACTACCGGATTATTCGCCCAGGCGGCGAGCTCAGGTGGATCGACGCCCGCTGCTTCGTATCCTACACCAGCGATGGCCGCCCGCAGCGCGTGGTCGGGGTCAACATTGATGTCACCGAGCGCAAGCGCGCCGAGCAGCAGCAGCGGGCGATGAATGCCGAGCTCGACCATCGCGTCAAGAACGTGCTGGCGACGATCAGCGCCATCATCGTGCAGACCCAGGAAACCAGCAGCTCGCACGCCGACTTCGTGACGGCCCTCGATGGCCGCATCAGGTCGCTGGCGCGGACGCATGAGTTGCTGAGCCAGAGCAACTGGCGCGGCGTGCCGCTGGCCGAGCTGGTGCGCCGCGAGCTGGCGCCGTTTGGGGCACGGTGCGCGGGGTTCGAGGGTCCCGACGTCGTCCTCAAAGCCGAATCGACGCAAGCGGTGGCGATCGTCCTGCATGAACTCACCACCAATGCCGCAAAGTTCGGGGCCTTCTCCAGCCGCGGCGGCAGCGTCAGAGTGCGCTGGCGCTGGCGAGCCAACGGTTCGGCCTGCCGCTTGGCCATCGACTGGCAAGAAACCGGCGGCCCGGCGCCAGTGCCGGCGCCCCGGCCCGGCTATGGCATGCATGTGGTCCGCGAACTCATCCCGTTCGAACTGGGCGGTGCCGTCGATCTCACCTTCGCGCCGGCCGGGCTCACGTGTCGCCTGGAGATCCCGGCCGACTGGGTCGCCAGCGCGTCCCCGAGCGGCCCGGATGGCGGCAGCCGCCTCGGCCGCCACTGAGGCGCCGCCTCGGCGACGGCACCAACGGCTGGCGCACGCCGGCGCGAGCCCCGTGAGCACGCGGCGCCCTTTGCTGCAATTGCGTTCTCGTGCTCTTCAGCGGCATCGCCGGTCTTGCTATCTTGGCCCGCCTACCAACGATAGAGGGCGTGCGGGTAATGCGGCAGGCTTGAGGCTTTGCAGTTCGCTGCAGCGCCTGCCGGTGTGCAGCCAATCACCAGGTCAAGGAAGGACCCCATCATGGCCACCCGCAGGGACTTTCTCAAAGCCACGGCTGGAGCCGTCTCCGGCCTCGTTTTCACCGACTGCCATCTGCGGCTGGCGCCCGCCGCCCAGGCCCAGACCCGCCGGCGCGAGGTCGTCGTCAACGGCAAGCGCGTACGCACGGTCGACATCCACGCGCACTGTGCGGTGCCCGAGGCCCTGGCGCTGATGAACCTGAAGCTCGCGGGACCGTCACTGCGTCCCGATCTCGACATGGTCGGCGCGCTGGCGGTGCGGCTGCAAGCCATGGACCAACAGGGCATCGACATCGAGGCGCTGAGCATCAACCCGAATTGGTATGGCCAGGATCGCGACCTCGCGCAAAAGGTCATCAGCGTCCAGAATGAAAAACTTGCCGAAGTCTGCGGTAAAGAGCCGGAGCGGTTCGTGGCCTTTGCCACCGTCGCCCTGCAATTTCCCGACCTGGCGGTGGCGCAGCTCGAGGAGGGGGTGAAGAAGTTCGGCCTGCGCGGGGTGGGCATTGGCGGCAACGTCGCCGGCGTCGAGCTCAGCGACCCGAAGTTCAACCCGTTCTGGGCCAAGGCCGAGGAGCTGGGGGTGCTGGTCTTTATCCATCCGCAAGCCGATGGCGCCTCCCAGCAATTGCAGCAACGCTTCAAGGGCAATGGCTATTTGATCAATGTGATCGGTAACCCGCTCGAGACCACGATTGCGCTTTCGCATCTCATTTTCGAGGGAACTCTCGACCGCTATCCCGGTCTTAAAATTTGCGCCGCCCACGCCGGCGGCTATCTGCCGTCCTATGCCGGCCGCTTCGACCAGGGCTGTCCGACGCGGCCGGATCTGTGCCCCGGCGGCACCCATGGCAACATCAAAAAAACGCCGTCCGAATATCTCAAGGGGCTTTACTACGACACCATGGTGTTTCGCCCCGAAGGCGTACGGCACCTGGTGGCCGAGGTGGGTGCCAGCCGGCTGATGGTCGGCACCGACTTTCCCTACCCATGGACCAAGACCGCCGTCGACCTCATTCTCGATACGCCGGAGCTGAGCGACGACGACAAGATCGCCATCCTTGGCGGCAACGCCGCCAAATTGCTGGGCTTGAACGCGTAAGCCGCGGCGCGCGCCCGGCGCAGGCGTTCACCAACGCTGCCCCTGCACGGTCGCGCGCGTGAACGCCTCGACGTAGTCGATCAGCCGATCGCAGGCGGCCATCGCCCGCGTCGGAGAGCCGCGGGCAACGGCACGGGCTTCGTCGGCGTGCAGCCTGGCGCATTTGGGCAGGTCCGCCGCCTGCTTGTAGTGCAGATACCAAAAACGCCGCGAGTGACCGTTCAAGAAGTGCATGGATCGCGAGGCGTACTCATTGTGGGCGGCGTGAGCGAGCAAGCCGTTGAGCTCGCGATCCAAGCGCATGAAGGCAAGATCGTCGCTGGTGCGCGCGGCCCCCTCCATGCCCTCGGCGATCGCCTGGAAGCGGCGACGCTCGAGCTCGGTGGCGCGCTCGGCGCTCGCCCGCGCCAGCAACCGCTCGAGTTCGCGCCGCACCTCCAGCACCAACAACTGACGCCTCGGATCGGTGTCGGTGACGATAATGGCTTTGCGCGGCAGCACCCGGACCAGGCCTTCGTGGCTCAGCCGCTGCAGCGCCTCGCGAATCGGCGTGCGACCGATGCCCAGGGCCGCCGACAACGCCGGTTCCGACAGCACCGCACCCGGCGCCAGGTTCAAGGTCACGATCATTTCCTCAAGCCGATTGTAGGCCCGCTCGGTCAATGTCTCGGGCCTGACCGGTCGCGGGCGCGCCGCTGCCGGTTGCGTCTTGAGCAGCACGCGCGTCATGGAGCGGGCACAGCCTCAATGGCGGGGGCAGAAACCTCGGCTGGCGCCCTCGGACTCGGCCCGCCAGATCGCTGCGCGATGGCAATAAGCTTATCCTTCTCTACCATGCCGGCCGAAGCCGCGCCTGCGGCCTATCGAGGCCGGCCCGGCCTTGGCCTCCGGCGTCCAGGCACCGCCAGGCACGCCACCCCTCACTGTCCCGCTTCGATCTCGGCAATCGCCCGATCGATGTCGGCGGCGGACAACACCCAGTCATTGTCGAGATTGGCCACGACCTTGCGCATGAACGGGCCACTGAGGCGGATGGCACGCTCACGGTCGCCCAGGTGCTCGATCAGCACCGCCAGCGCGAGCTGCTGGGGACTGTCGCCCTCGTAGGTCCACTCAAACCCCCAGGACGTAAACTGCTTGGCCTCGTAGTGCTCATCGAGGCGGCGACCATCGACGGTCACCACCAGGCCATCAATGGTCCGCTTGCCTTCGAAGCTGCTCACCTGTCCCTCGACGGGATTTGCCGGCAACGCGATATATCACCCCGGTCGGACGAAGGCCAAGGACCTCCCGCTGTTCTGGACGGCCGCCCGGCGCGGCGGCGGCGTTTCTGGGGTTGAGCGTTTTTTGCCGGCTCGCCCTCATTTCGCCAGGAATTGCTGACGCCTATTGAGTCGCGGGACCGTAAGACGGTGAGGGAGGGATGAAGCCATGTTCCGCACCAGGCGTTCCGCCTACACCGATTTCGACGCAGACTACGGGCTCGTGCCGGGCGAGCGCATTGGTCCGCCGCTGGCCGGCGTTGGCCGCAAGATCCTGAGGCGCGGCGCCCTCCTCGCCCTCCTCGCCGGGGGTGGCTGGTCGCTCTGGACCGGCGCCGTGGCGTGGCCCACCTGGCTGCCCAGGAATTGGGCCGAGGTGTCGCGTTGGATCGAGGCCCAGCCGCCGCGGCTGGAGCGGACAGCGACGCCGACCTTGGCCCCCCTGGCGGACGCGCCGCGGCAACTGGCGGTGAAGCTGCCGCCGCTCGAGCCGCCGCCGCAGAGCCTGGCGTCGCCCGCGCCCGTTCCCGAGGCCAAGCCCGAACCGCCGCCCATGACCACGGGCGCGCTGCCGTCCGAGCCTCCCCCACCGTCACCGGCCGAGCCGCTGCGCCCCGCCACCCCCGATCCCTCCGATCCCCTGCAAGTTCGCGCCGCCGCGATCGGACTTCACCCGGAGGTGTCGCGCGTGCTGCTGCAGCGGATGTCCGCCGCCGACTACCGCAACGCCGAATTCGCCATTCGAAGCGCGCTCAACGAAACCCCCGACGATGGCGTGTTCGTGTGGCCACGGCAGCGCAAACCGGAGCTGGCGCTGTTCCGGGTCCGCTTCGTTGTCGGCGCCGCCCCCAGTTGCCGCCGCTACGTCGTAACCGTGGTCAAGGACGGTTGGTTGACGACGGCGCCGCCGATGGAAAAATGCGGCGCCGAGGCGGCTGGACCGCGGCGGCGCGCGGCGGCCAACGCCCGGGCAGAGCCCAAGCCTTGAACAACGGCTCCGCCCGGCGCCGAGCCCTCGCGGGGTGCGCCGCGAAAGCCTCAGGCCTCCGCGAACTTCACCCGCCGTCGTGCCGGTCGGCGCAACTTGGCGTGCACGATGCCGGTGAAGGGCCCCAAGAACGCCGCGGCGGCGCCGGCCGAGAAGATCGGGCTATCGATCGCCAATACGGCGGCCGCGACAATGGCCATCACGATGGTCAGCATCAGGCCCAAGAACAAGCCCGCCAGATAGGCGATGGCACTGCGGGCGCGGCCGCGTTTCCTGTGCCGCATCAGGGAGAAGGCCGGTATTGCGGCCAACAACGCCACCAGCCAGAAGGCGATAGCAGGCAACACATCCGACGCCACGTACGCGTTGTGCATGGTGCTCACCCAGCAACTGCCGACCCCGCAACGCTGGCCCCGCGACCGCTCGCGGGGCGGGGCTAGGGTCTTGCTAGATGATTCGCTGGGCGAAATGAGGTCGAGCGGCGGCCGGGCCGCCATATTCGGACAAATTCGGGGGTTGCCCGGCGCCGTCGGCCTCGGTTAGGCCTAGGCATGCCGCACTGAGCACCCGTCGTCCTGGAGCCCATCATGTCCGTCGATTTCTCGACCTTGATTTGGATCTTGTTCGCGATCCTGGCGCTGCAGCCGCTGATCACCGGCCGATGGTCCGCCTACAACCGCCTAAGAGCGATCCAGGCCATCGAAAAGAGCCGCGGTAGCCGGGTGATTACCATGATCCATCGCCAGGAGAAGCGCAGTCTGTTCGGCTTCAACGTGGCCCGCCACATTGACCTTGAGGACGCCCAAACCATCATCGCGGCCATCAAGGAGACCCCGCGCGATCGACCGATCGACCTCATCTTGCACACACCCGGCGGCTTGGTGCTGGCGGCGATGCAGATCGCGCGCGCGGTTGAGGCGCATGCCGCCAAGGTGACGGTATTCGTGCCGGTCTACGCCATGTCGGGCGGCACCCTCATTGCGTTGGCGGCCGACGAGATCGTGCTCGGCGAGTTCTCGGTCCTGGGCCCGATCGATCCGCAAATTGCCGGCTTTCCGGCCGCCAGCATCGTCCGTGTCCGCCAATCGAAGCCGGTCGAGCACATCTTCGATTTGACCCTGGTGCTGGCCGACATGGGCGAAAAGGCGCTGGCGCAGGTGAAGCGTGGCGCCGTCGAATTGCTCACCCCGCGCCTGCCTGAGGCGGCGGCCGAGTTGCTGGCGGAGAAGCTAGCCGGCGGCCACTGGACGCACGACTATGCCTTGACCGCGCACGAGGCGGCCGAACTCGGCCTTCCCGTCACCGTCGGCATGCCCGCCGAGGTGCTCGAGCTGATGAAGCTCTATCCCCAGCCGGTGCAGCGCTCGGGCGTCGAGTTTTTGCCGATCGACGTGCCGCAGAAGCGGGCGGTGTAGGCATCGGCCCAGCGGGCCACACGGCGGGCCCATGGGTCCGGCTGGGGCCGAGGCGTCCCGAGGTGCGGGGGATTTTGCGCGGCGATGCCCCAAGCGTGATCTCCCCCGAAGCGGGGATATGGCGCGGCCGCAAGATCGGTCATGTGACGGGCAAACCGATGGTGGGCGGTTCGCGCGGTGGCATCTTTGGTGCGCCAGCTTTCAAGGGCATCGAGGGGAACGGGGGTATAGCTGCGAGCGGCCGTTGCGCCGACGGTCGTCGTTCCGCCTCACCACCAATCCATAACCCGCTCTATCCGCCAGGCATCATAGCGCGACCGCCGCGTGAAACGACGTCCAATGAGCATGTGATCCGTGAGTAACATCGAAAAGCCGAAGTTCGCCGCCCGCGTCGACAACATCTACTTTCTTTCCCGCATCGGCTCGTCGCTGCGCTGGGCGACGCAGGGCGTGGCGCGCGAGGACCTGTCGAGCAACGTCAAACACCTGCTCGATCGCCTCGACCAGCTCGAGGAGATCGCCCAACCGCTGTCGCACGCCGATAATGAGTCTGCCTGACCTTGCGCCGGGCGCGCGGCGCAGCGTCGAGCCCAGCGCTATGTTGACGCACAAAGTCAAAATAGTGTGATAAGACGCTGCGTTATTGGACTGTTTTGCGCCACGGCAATGCCGCATAAGCGCCCGCGGCGCGCACGTCCGCGACCGGGGCCGCCTTGCCGCCGCGGCATCGCGCCTGTCGGGATAACCGCGACGCCGATCGCCTTCGCGCCGGCGCACCAGCGCGATCCCCGACGACTGCTGCTCCGCACCGGGCCATGCCGCCCGGTCCCAGAACAACCGGCGTCGGCCTCGCCGAACGCATTTCCCGCAAATTGGCTATGAGGCAAACAACGAGACCCGATGACTAGTGCAAACTACAGCGAGACCTTTGCCGGCGGACCGGTCGGCGTTCTCTTGATCCACGGCCTCGGTGGCACGCCGGTTGAAATGCGCTTTGTCGCGCGCGGGCTGGCGCGACGCGGCTTCAGCGTTTACTGCCCGCAGCTCGCCGGCCACTGCGGCAGTTTCGAGGATCTGCGCGCCACCGGTTGGCAGGATTGGTACGCCACGGTGCGGATGGCGCACGCGCAGCTGAGGCAGACGTGCAAGCGGGTGATCGTTGGCGGGCTGTCGATGGGGGCAATCCTGGCCCTGCACTTGGCGGCCGAATACCCGATGGATGTCGATGCCACGGCGCTGTTTGCGCCGACCCTCAAACTCGATGGCTGGGGCGTGCCCTGGTACAGCGTGTTCTTCAATCTGGTGCGCAGCGAGTGGGGCGCCAATCTGGTGCGCTTCTCCGAGCGTGATCCCTATGGCATCAAGGATCCGCGCCTGCGCGCGCTCATCACCACGGCGATCAACAGCGGCGACAGTTCGCAAGCCGGGCAGCTTTCCAATCCGGGGCGGGTGATGCTCGAGATGCGCCGGTTGGTCGCCATCGTGCGGCGCGAATTACGCCGGATTCGGCAGCCGACCTTGATCGTACACCCGCGCCACGATGATCGCGCCAGCCTCGGCAACGCCGCCTATCTGCAAGCTGCACTGGGCGGGCCGGTCGAGACCTGCGTGCTCGATGACAGCTATCACGTCGTCACCGTGGACCGGCAGCGCCACATCGTGCTTGAGCGCACGGCCGCCTTCGCCGAGCGTGTCGGCCGTCATCACGGTCGCTCCGGTGGCGATGACCTCGACGATCTCATTGACGTGTTCGGCGGCCAACCAGCGGCGCCGGCAATCACGCGCCGCGCCAGCTGACGGCGGCACTACCGCGCGCCCCCCGCGACCACGGATCCGGCCGCGCGGGGCGGGCGTGGGAGCGGGTGAGGTGTCAGCGACGGTCACGAGCTGGGCCCGGCCGCGGCATGGCGATGCCGAAGCTGGCGCTATCACGGCGCGCACGGCCCGGTGCGGCGGCCGCTCTGCCGCTCCGTCATGGTCATGTTCTTGCCGCCCAGTTTCATGGTGATGCGGCCCTCAAACGTCGTTGGCGTGAGCACGTAGCTGGCGGCCGCCATCGCGGCATTGCCACCCGGGCAGACGATGTTGAAGGTGAGGGCGCCGCCGTCATGGTGCACATTAAGGACCGGACAGCGCGACAGCGGATTGTTCTCGCTCAGGGGCAACAGGCCCAAGTGGCCACTGTCGTCGGTCGGCGGCAGGCAAAGCGTCACCAGCCGGGCGGCGGCGGCTCCCTCGATATTGGGAAGATCGAGCCGGATGGCAACCTCATAGCGCCCCGGCTCGAGGTCGACCGTCTGTTCACCCCGCGCCGCCGCGGCGAGCGCAAGGCAACCGGTAATGAGGAAATAGAACAGGAACCGCTGGCTCACGGGCGCGCGACTTTCCTTATGGCTTGCGCTGCGGGCGGATGGTCCCGTGCGAGCGTGGGCTGGTTTGGCTGGCGCGTCAAGGCCAGCGCGGCCCGCGCCCTCGTGCGATCCGCGCTATAGTCTGTGGGCGCGCGCGCACACCCTGTGTCGGCGCGCTTGACCCGGGCCGGCGATGACGAGGTTTGCGATGCAGCGTCCCTCAGGTGTTGCCCGCGTGCTCGCAGGCGCGCTTGCCCTGTTGGCCCTCAACGTTGCAGCTCCCGGCGAAGAGCTCCCCACGCGCTGGCAGGTGCCGCCCGGTAGCCCACTCGAACATGCCGCCGCCGGGTTTGCGAAAATTCTCTGTTCGGCGCTCTTCATCACCGGCCGCGACCTGGCACCGGCGATCGAAGAGGACGGCTTCTTTGTGGCGCCGCGCGCCGAGCGAAGCGGGCTCACGCCCTCGGTCGATCGCGACCAGCAGGCGGTCCACGTGCGCCTGGCGAACGGAGTGACGCGGAGCGCCCAGCGCTTTGCCGATCAGGGCTGCGTCAGCCTGCCGCCAGGGGCGCGTTCGGTGTCCTTCACGCCCACGGCCGTCGCCTCGACCTTGCCCGCGGCAGCGATGCAACCTTGGCCGATGGGCGACGTGCTCCCGGACCGGGCCGTCGCCCCCGACCTCGATCCCGTTGAGCTCGCGCGCGCCGTCGCCACCGCCTTCACGCCCCCCGAGGCGCTGACCGCGGCCTTCGTCGTCGCCCACCGGGGCCGCATTGTTGCCGAGCGCTACCAAGCTGGCGTCGATGTCGCCACGCCGCTCCCGGGCTGGTCCATGGGCAAGAGCCTGACGGCGACGCTGATGGGCCAGCTCGTGCACGATGGCACCTACCAGCTGTGGTCGCCGGCGCCGATCACCGAGTGGCAGCAGCCCAAAGACCCTCGGGGCGCCATCCGGATCGCCGATCTCTTGCGCATGTCGAGCGGGTTGCGCTTCGTTGCACCGCAAGATCCCGATTTCGACCCGGCGCGGGGCTACCCCGATCATGTCTACGTCTACACCGGCGCCATCGACGCCTATCAATGGGCGATCAGTCGGCCACCGCAGTGGCCGCCCAATCGCGTCGGCCGCTATCGCAACTCCGATCCGTTGGTGCTCAACGCCCTGATCAAACAAGCGGTGCTCAAACGCGGCGAGGATTATCTGTCCTATCCGCAACGCCGCCTATTCGATCGGCTGGGCATCCGCGGGTTCGTGCTCGAGACCGACCCCTATGGCAATTTTCTGCTGCAGGGCTACGAACTGGCACCGGCGCGCGACTGGGTGCGCCTTGGTCTTCTCTACCTCCAAGACGGGATCTGGAACGGCGAGCGCCTTCTGCCGGAAGGCTGGACCGATTTTGTGCGGACCCCGGCACCGGCGTGGCAGCAGCCGGTTTATGGTGGCATGTTTTGGCTGAACAGAACCAGGCATTGGCCGGTGCCCGAAGATGCCTACTACATGGCTGGATCCGGCGGTCAGTACACCATTATTATCCCCACCCACGACCTCGTGGTCGTGCGCCTTGGCCATGACAAGGGCGAGGCGCTCGGCACCGGCGCGCTGGCGCGGGCGCTGGCCCGGCTGATGGCCGCCGTGCCGCAAGCGCGCGCGCCCTGGCAGCCGAGCCGGTCGCCATGAGGGATCGCGGTTGCGGCCCGCCACAGCCCGAGGC
>DATFXD010000259.1:0-2522 GCA_035258605.1 Hyphomicrobiaceae bacterium
AGTTTGATGGTGCCACCGGACGATGTGCCATCGGCGAAGAACAGGAGGCGCGCTTCGCGGGCATCGCGCACAAATTCGCGGGCGGTGGTGATGGCGAGCACCATCGCCGGCGGCAGCTGCTGCGGCGGACCGGTGCCATCAACGACGTAGGCGCGCGTCTCGGCGTCGAAAGAGAAGGCCACGTCGCGGTTTTCCGCCAACGCCGTGGCACGCGCCGCCCGCAACCTCACCGTGATGTCGGCCGCAACCGTTGGCAGCGATTGCCCGCGCGCCGGGGATCGCAGCGATGGCAAAGCCAGGGCGGCAGCCAGCGCCAGGATGGCCATGACGATCAGCACTTCCATGAGCGACGTGCCGTCGTCAGCAGCGAACGGCAGGCGCCAGCGAGGTGCGACCCTGGGAAACCCGCGCCGCATCATTCACCCCGCCTCCATCCGGCTTTCATTGCAGGGCCAATTGATTAACGCTCAAGAGGGCCTGCACGACGGACACGAACAGGCTGCCAATAAGCCCACCAATGACGATGGTCAGCAGCGGTGAAATAAGCGTCATGGCGCGATCGATGCTGCGCTGGGCTTCCTTGTCGTTGAGCTCGGCCAGATGCAAGAGCATGCGGTCAAGCCGGCTCGCTTCCTCGCCGATCGCCACAAAACGAAGGGCAAAATCTGAGAACCGGCCGGTCTCGGCGAGCGCATCTGCCAGGCTGCGCCCCTCCTTGACACGCTCGGCCGCGCGGGTGACGGCGGCAGCAATGATCCCGTTCGGCACCACTGAGGCAGCAATGCTGAGGCCGGGCAGCAATGACACGCCGTTGCGCAACAAGGTGCCGAGCGTGCGCGCAAAGGCTGCCGTGCTCGTGCGCAGCATCAAGGTGCCAACCCCGGGCAGGCTGAGCCCAATGTGCTCAACCTGGGCGCGCACGGCGGGCCGGCGCCAAAACGAGCGAAGCGCGAGGCCGGCACCGATCAAACCGGCGACGAGCAGGCTGCCGTTTACGCCAAACCCCTGTCCCAGCGCATGCCCCAGCCGCAACACCAGCGGTGGGCTCGCCCCGTTGTCGGCAAACAGCGGCATCAGGGCCGGCACCAGTACGGTTATAATAATGGTGATGGCGCCAAGCGCCGTGACGCACAGAACGGCGGGATAGACGAGCGCGGAACGGACCTTGCCCACCGTCTCCATACGGCTCTCGAAATAGGTGGCAAGATCGGCAAGCGTTGGCGCGAGATTGCCTCGCGCCTCGCCGGCGCGCAGCAGATTTACCAGCAATGGCGGGGCGGCAAGCTCGGGATCGGCCAAGCACGCCGATAACGGTTGGCCGGCATTGACGCCGGCGAGCAGTTTGTTAGCAACTGCCCCCAAGCGTCGATCCTGGGTCTTGTGGACCAGCAAGCGCAAGCTCTGATCGAGGGCGATGTCGGCGCCGAGCAGGACGGCGAGTTCGCGGGTCAGATCCGCGCACACCTTGAGCCCGATCGCGCTCGAGCGCTGAAAGGGCAGGCGCGCACGGTGCGTGCTCGGCAGGACAGGATTGGTCTCGAACGGCACCAACCCGCGCGCCTCCAGCGCATTGAGCGCGTCGGCCCGCGAGGGCGATTCGACCTCACCGCGCTCGATGCGACCGGCGCCGTCGTAGGCAGCGTAATAGAATTTCGCCATCTCAGCCCCGCGTCACCCGCAACACCTCATCAAGGCTCGTTTCTCCGGATAGGATCTTGCGGACGCCGTTCTGATAGAGCGTTTCCATGCCGTTGCGCAGCGCCGCGGTTTCGATCTCGCGATCGCGCGTGCCGGCTTTGATGCGCTCCCGCACCTCCTCGTCGACCAGCAGGGCCTCGGCGATGCTGGTGCGGCCGCGGAAGCCGGAATGGCGGCAGGCCGGGCAGCCAACCGGCCGGCGGATGCGGGGTGCCAGCGGCGGCTCGGTCGACGCGAAGGCGGCGTTCAGCCTGTCAAGCATGGCAGCATCGGGCTCGGCCGGGGCAGCGCAGGCATCACAAAGCCGGCGCACCAGGCGTTGCGCAATGACGGCCGACAGGCTTGAGGCCAACAGATAATCTTCAACGCCCATGTCGAGCAGGCGG
Organism: Hyphomicrobiaceae bacterium; assembly: GCA_035258605.1. Lineage (GTDB taxonomy): Bacteria > Pseudomonadota > Alphaproteobacteria > Rhizobiales > Hyphomicrobiaceae > AWTP1-13. Next base: position 2,085 of record DATFXD010000259.1, read on the forward strand.
GTGACCGAAGCCGCGGCGCTGTTGGTGTGTACGGTCGAGAGCACCAGATGCCCGGTAAGCGAGGCGCGGATCGCGGTCGCGGCGGTCTCAACGTCGCGCATCTCGCCGATCATGATCACATCGGGATCCTGGCGCAGGATCGAGCGCAGGCAGTGAATGAAATCAAGACCAATGGCCGGCTTGATCTGCATCTGGTTGACGCCCGCCAGCTGGTACTCGACGGGGTCCTCAATCGAGAACACCTTGCGCTCCACCCGGTTCAAGATCTTGAGGGCGGAATAAAGCGTGGTGGTCTTGCCGCTCCCCGTCGGTCCGCTGACGAGAATAATGCCGTTGGGAAGGGTCAGCAGCCGATCGAGGACCTCGATGGTGCGGGCATCAAAGCCGAGGGCCTGGAACGTCAGGTCGACGTGCTCCTGGTCGAGGATGCGCATGACA
>DATFXD010000260.1:0-52921 GCA_035258605.1 Hyphomicrobiaceae bacterium
CGAGCCGGTCTCGGCCGACGCCAAGGGGCTCACCTATATCGTGCAGGACCCGAGCTTCTTCATCGCCTTCGACCTTGCCAAGACCGACCCGGCCAAGCTTGGGCCGGGGGCGCCGCCGCAATGCAAGATCAGGCTCGCCAGCGGCAAGGACGAGGCCAACGGCGCGGCGCTCGGCGACGCCTTTGCCCGCCAGTTCGGGGGGGCCTTTGCCATGGGCGGCGCGCAGGCGATCGCGGTCGATTGCCAGGGGCCCTGACCGGCCCTTTTCGGGCGTGCTTGCACCCTGGTGTTTGCCGGCCCCGCCTGGCATCGGCAGCACGCTTTTAGAGCCCACCACCCTTTGCGGCCAAATTGCCAACGCGCCGATGCTGAGGCCTGACGGTTGAGGGACAGGCCAGCGTCGCTCCGCGCGGCTCTTGCGACCGCGATCGGCCTCGGCTTTGATGGGGCGCGGGGACCGGTTTCGACCATCGCCGGCGAGAGAGGCGGCCATGGACAGGCGTGGCTTCTTGACGTTGACCGGCGCGGCCGCGGTCGCCGCTGGCGCAGCAACGACTGGCGCCAGCCCGATGCTGGCGTCCACGCCGCGTCTCCGCTTGGCGGTTGAGGACGGCTACGACGGCGTCGGCCTTGGCGCCGATCGGCTGGCGCGGCGCCTGGAATGGGCCACGGGTGGCCGCTTTGGCATCGCGCGCGTCAGGCCGGGTGAGGCTTGCGATTTCAGTGTTGGTGGCGGCGAGCGCCACCTCGCCCTGCATCCGGGCTTTACCTTCTTCGCCGCCCTGCCGGCGGGCGAAGGGTTAGGCCTCGCCGACCTCGCCGCCTGGCTAGCCGTCGGCGGCGGACAACCGCTCTGGGACGAGCTGGCCTATCCCTTCGGCTGGAAGCTCTTGCTCGCTGGACACGCCGGTGACGGCATCGGTCTGTGGTCGAACCGGCGTCTCGAGGCGGCGACCGACCTCGCCGGAGAGAGGGTGGCAGTGCGCGGGCTGCTGGTTGAGGTCGTGGCCGCGCTGGGCGGTCATCCCGTCAGCGTGGTGCCTCACGCGCTCAAGGCGGCATTGGCCGATGGCAGCATCACGGCGGCCGAATCGGTGCTGCCGCTGGCGTCGGCGGCCGGCGATCTGAGGGCGCTGGCGCCAAGGCTCTATCGGCCGGGGCTCAATCCTGCCGGCGGTGTGATCACGCTCGCGGTGGCGCGGCCGCTGTGGGAGGAGCTGACGGCGGCCGATCGCAGGCGTGTTGCGGCCTGCGCCGCAGAGGCCTACGGCCACGCCGTGGCCGAGGTAGAGCGCGGGCGTGCCCTAGCCGCCGCGGTCCGTGGCACCGCCAAGTGGCCGGTGCTCAGCGCGTTGCCGAAGCGGCTATCGGTGGCCGCAGCGGAGGCGGCGCGTGCGGTGGTGGCGGCCGCCGCCAGCCACGACGCAACCAGCCGTCGCATCGCCGCCAGCTATCGTGCCCACCGCGCCCGGTGCCAGGCCGCCGACGCCTAGCTATCTCCACGCCATCTCCGCGGCCGGGGAACCTTGAGCTCGACCTATGCAGCCCGCGCATTGCTGCAGCGCAGCATCACCTCTGCTACCGCGGCCAGCGCACCCCCAAATCCTGACAGCGAGAGCCAAACCGGGCGCGCCGGCGATGTTGCGCGACGCGACCTGGAAGCAGGGGGAGATGGCCAGGGTTGGCGGCAAAAAAAAGGAGCTGACCCATGAGCACCCTTACCGTTACCCACACGCCTTATGCGGCCGATGAGACGGCCGCCATCAGCCCGCGCCGGTCCTGGTGGCAGCGGTTCTATGCTGCCGTGCTGCGCTCCCGGCAGCGCCGTGCAGAACGCGAGATCACCGCCTATCTGAGCCGCCACGGTGGACCTTTGACCGACGATCTTGAGCGCGAGATCATGCGCCGACTGACCCACTAACGGCGGCGGCAGCCCGCGACGAGCGGGCTGCCCCCGCGAGCCGCACGAGGGCCGCCGGGTGCAGCCGCCCGGCAGGCCCGGCGGTTGGCCGCTCACGCCCGCGTGAGCCGCGGCACCTCAGTTCCTTTTCGCTTGCCGGGCGCGCGCAAGCGGCCCATATACGGGCCTCACATCCGCAGGGAACCCTCGCTTGGCGTTGTCAGCAGAGCACGCTCTTGGCGGGGCGTGCGCCGCGGGACAGGCGGGCCCGTGGGCCAGCGAGGCAACCCGGCACATTGAGGAGCGTGCATGGCCAAGGAAGAGATGCTTGAGTTCGAAGGTGTGGTCGCTGAGGTGTTGCCCGACGCACGCTGTCGCGTGAAGCTCGACAATGGGCATGAGGTTGTCGCCTATACCTCGGGGCGCATGAAAAAGAACCGCATCCGCATCCTGGCCGGCGATCGCGTGACCGTCGAGATGACGCCCTATGACCTCGACAAGGGCCGCATCAATTTCCGCCACAAGGACGTGCGCGCGCCGGTGAGCAGCGGCCCGCCGCGGCGGCCGGCGCAGCGCCGCTTCCGCTGACGCGCCGGCCTGATGGCCCCGTGTGCCGGCTTGGGCCCTCCTCAGCAAGGCGTGGATGGCGGCCGCAGCGGCCTTGGTCGGGCCATCCGAATCGGCCGATCTAGGGGCTGATGTCGGGCGTCAGCACTGCGGAGCCTAAAGCCGATGGCCGATCGGGCCAGCAGGCGCAAAGCCGACACTGCCGAACCGATGCCGGCGAGCGGCAGCGGTGGCCAGCGTGCGCCGGCCCCGAAGTTCGACAAGAAGACCATCGCCCTGGTCTACGATTTCGACGGCACCTTGTCGCCGCGGCCGATGCAGGAATACGCCTTCCTGCCCCAGGTTGGCGCCGATCCGGCGGCGTTCTGGGCCGAGAGCAACGCGCTTGCCCAACGCGCGCGGGCCGACCCGCTCATTACCTACATGCACCTCATGTACAAGAAGGCCAAGGAACGCGGTGTGCGCATCGATCGGCGCGACTTGGTCGCCCAGGGCGAACGGGTCGCGTTCTTTCCCGGGGTCGAGGCCTGGTTTGATAGCATCGGCGGCTACGTCAAGAGCCATGCCCAGAGCCACGGCGTGCAGCTGCGACACTATCTGATCTCGTCCGGGCTCAGCGAGATCGTCGAGGGCACCCCCATCTACAAGCGCTTTCACAACGTGTTCGCGTCCGAATACTGGTTCGAAGCCTACGATCTGCCCTATCCAAAGCGCGTCATCACCGATACCGGCAAGACGCAATACCTGTTTCGTATCAACAAGGGCGTCGAGGATCTGGGGCTCAGCATCAATCAGCACATGCCCGAGACCGAGCGCCCGATCCCGTTCGCCAACATGATCTATTTCGGCGACGGCGACACCGATGTGCCGTCGATGGCAGTGATGCGCAAGAATGGCGGCCACGCCGTTGCCGTCTATCCGCCGGGCAAGTCGAAAGCCAAGTGCGTCGAGCTTTTCAATGCCGGCCGCTGCGATTTCTTCGCCCCGGCCGATTACCGCACCGGCTCCGATCTCTTCCGGCGCACCTGCCTGCTGCTCGACCGGGTGCTGGCCGACATCAGGGTCGAGGAGGAGCGCTGGCGCCTCGGCCGCGCCCTCGGCCGCTAGCCTAGCCTCTCCGGGCTGGGTCGCGCGACCGTTGGCGCCCAGGCGATGACTATTCCGCGGCCATGGCGGCGACGGCGGCTTCCACCTTGGCGGCGCAGAACTTGAATTCGGGGATCTTGCCCATCGGATCGAGCTGCGGGTTGGTGAGCAGGTTGGCGGCGGCTTCCGCAAAACAGAACGGAATGAACACCATGCCTTCGGCCACGTCGCGATCGGCGCGGGCCTTGATCACCACTTCACCGCGCCGGGTCGAGACCCGCACCAGTCCGCCGGGGGCGATGCCGAGCCGGGCCATCTCGCGCGGATTGAGGCCGGCGATCGCCTCCGGTTCGAGGGCGTCGAGGTTGGCGGCGCGCCGGGTCATCGAACCGGTATGCCAGTGCTCCAACAGTCGCCCGGTGGTGAGCACGAACGGGTACTCGGCGTCGGGCAATTCATCGGGCGGCAGCAGATCGGCCGGCACGATCTTGGCCCGTCCCGACTTGGTGGGAAACGAGCTGACGAAGATGATCTCGTTGCCGGGCTTGTCCGGCGCGTCGCAGGGGTAGGTGACGGCGTCCTCGCGCAACAGCCGCTCCCAGGTGATGTTCTTGAGCGAGGGCATCACCTCGGCCATCTCGGTAAATACCTGGCCGACATCGGTGTAGTTCCAGTCGAGCCCGATGCGTTGGGCCAAAGCCTGGATCAACGTCCAATCCTGGCGCGCTTCGCCCGGCGGATTGATGACGGGGCGGGCGATCTGCACCTGCCGGTTGGTGTTGGTGAACGTGCCCCACTTCTCGGCGTGCGCCGAGGCCGGCAGCACGACGTCGGCATGCCAGGCGGTCTCGGTCAAAAACAGGTCCTGCACCACCAGATGCTCGAGCTTGGTCAGGGCTTCGCGCGCGTGCTGCACGTCGGGATCCGACATCGCCGGGTTCTCGCCCAGGATATACATGCCCTTGATCACCCCATCCTTGATGGCGTGCATGATCTCGACCACGGTGAGGCCGCGCTTGGGATCAAGCGCCGTGCCCCAGAATTTCTCGTAGCCGCCGCGGATGTCGGGATCCTCGACCGACTGGTAGTCGGGGAACACCATTGGGATCAGCCCGGCATCGGAGGCACCCTGCACGTTGTTCTGCCCCCGCAGCGGATGCAGGCCGGTGCCCGGTCGGCCGACCTGACCGGTCACCAGCGCCAGCGCAATCAGGCAGCGGGCATTGTCGGTGCCGTGCGTGTGTTGGCTGATGCCCATGCCCCAGAAGATGATCGAGCGCTCGGAGCGGGCATAGAGCCGCGCCACCTCGCGGATGGTGGCGGCCGGGATGCCGCATACCGGCTCCATCTTCTCGGGCGTGAAATCCGCCACCTTGGCCTTCAGGCTGTCGAAGCCCTCGGTGTGCGCCTGCACGTACTGGATGTCGACCATGCCCTCGGCGATGATGACATTGAGCATGGCATTGAGCAGCGCGACGTCGCGGCCGGGCTTGAACTGCAAGGTGTGCGAGGCGTAGCGGGCGAGCCCCTGACTGTGGCCGCGCGGATCGATCACGATCAGCTTGGCGCCGCGCTTGGCGGCGTTCTTGAGGAAGGTCGCCGCCACCGGGTGGTTCTCCGCCGGCCGCGCGCCGATGACGATGATACAGTCGCTGTCCTTGGCGGCGGTGAACGGGGCGGTGACGGCGCCGGAGTTGACGCCCTCCATCAACGCCGCCACCGAGGAGGCGTGGCAAAGCCGCGTGCAATGGTCGACGTTGTTGGTGCCGAAGCCCTGCCGGATCAGCTTCTGGAACAGATAGGCTTCCTCGTTGGAGCCTTTGGCCGAGCCGAAGCCGGCGATGGCAGCGCCGCCGTCGCGATGGTGGATGTGCTTGAGGCCGTCCGCCGCCTTGGCCAACGCTTCCTCCCAGCTGGCCTCGCGGAAGTAGGTGTCGATCTCCTCGCGCCGAATTTGCATGTTGGCGTCCTTGCCGACGCCGTCGCGGCGGATCAGCGGCCTCTTCAGTCGGTCGGGGTGGTGGATGTAATCGAACCCGAACCGACCCTTGACGCACAACCGGTTTTCATTGGCCGGGCCATCGCGGCCATCGACGTAGAGGATCTTGTCGTCCTTGACGTGCACCTTGGTCTGGCAGCCGACGCCGCAGTAGGGGCACAAGGTGTCGACCGAGCGGGTTTCGTAGTTGACGCGCTTGCCATTGGCATCAAGCAGGCTTTTCTCCATCAGCGCCCCGGTCGGGCACACCTGCACGCACTCACCGCAGGCGACGCAGGTCGAATGTCCCATGCCATGGTCGAAATCGAACACCACCTTGGCGTCGTGTCCGCGGTAGGCCATGCCGATGACATCGTTCATCTGCACCTCGCGACAGGCGCGCACGCACAGGCCGCAGTTGATGCAGGCATCGAGGTTGACGGCGATGGCGGAATGGGTGGCATCGGCCGCCGGACGCTCGCCGCCGGGGAAGCGGCGGGTGGTGGTGATGCCCATGGCATCGACCCAGCCCCAGAACTTGGAGGCGGGATCGTGGCTGCCGCCGCGTTCGGGCTGATCGGCCAACAGCAGCTCGAACACCATCTGGCGCGCCTTTTTGGCCCGCTCGGTGGCGGTCTTGACCTTCATGCCGGCGGCGACCTTGCGCTGACACGATGCCGCCAGCACGCGCTCACCCTCGATCTCCACCATGCAGGCGCGGCAGTTACCGTCGGCGCGGTAGCCGGGAGCGGGGTGCCAGCACAGGTGCGGGATCTGCGTGCCGTGCCGCTGCGCTACCTGCCACAGGCTCTCGCCGGGCATGGCCTCGACCGGTTTGCCGTCGAGCTCGAGGGTGATCTTTGCCGACATGGCCTGCCTCGTTCAGTCTTGTTGCTTTCCACTTTGACCCAGCATCCTCGCCCCGCCTGGCCGGGCGCTGCCCCGCTGGCCTCGACCGTGCTCGCGCACCTCAGCCATCCTTCAGCTCGATTTCGATGAAGGCAAACTCGAAGGCATTGGCGTTGATGACGTTGTGATGCACGCCCTTGGTGCGGGTATAGGACAGGCCGTGTTTGAGCTCGGCGAAACTCTCCTCGCCTTGCGGCGAAACGATCTTCAGGCGCCCGTCCGCCAGCGGCACCACCACGTAGTCCATGGCGTGCACGTGCTCGCCGGTCTCCGCTCCGGGCGCGAACCGCCATTCGGTGACGCGCAGGCGCGCATTGTCGATCTGAACCGTGGCGCGGGCTTGCGGCAGTGTCATCGGCGCAGATCCTCGGGAAAGAACTTGAACACGCAGCGGACCGGATTGGGCGCCGCCTGGCCCAGGCCGCAGATCGAGGCATCCCCCATCACTTGCCCGAGGTCGGCGTGCAGCTCCGGATCCCAGTCGCCCCTTGCCATCAGCTCAACCGCCTTCTCGGTGCCGTTGCGGCAGGGGGTGCATTGACCGCAGCTCTCGTCCTTGAAGAACCGCATCAGATTGAGGGCCACCGCCTTGATATCGTCCTGATCGGACAAGATCACAACCGCATGACTGCCGACAAAGCAGCCGTGCTTCTCGAGCTGGCCGAAATCGAGCGGAATGTCGGCCATGTAGGCGGGCAGAATGCCGCCCGAGGCCCCGCCCGGCAGGTAGCCCTTGAAGTTGTGCCCCTCGGCCATGCCGCCGCAGCGCGCGATTAGGTCGCGGGCGGTCGAGCCGGCGGCGGTCAACACCACGCCCGGGTTGCGCACCCGGCCGGACACCGAATAGGAGCGCAGCCCTTTGGCCCCGTTGGTGCCCTGGGCGGCGAACCACGCGGCGCCCTTTTCGAGGATCACCGGCACCCAGAACAGCGTCTCGATATTGTTGACGAGCGTCGGCCGGCCGAACACGCCGACCTGGGCGACGTAGGGAGGCCGATGCCGCGGATAGCCGCGCTTGCCTTCGATCGATTCGATCATGGCGCTTTCTTCGCCGCAGATGTAGGCGCCGGCGCCGCGGCGCAGGTGCACCTTGGTGTGTGCCACCAGTCCGGCCGCCTCCAGCTTGGCGAGCTCCGCCTTCAAAAGCTTGAGCACGGCGGGATACTCATCGCGCATATAGAGGAACACCGCTTGCGCCTCGACCGCCCAGGCGGCGATCAGCATGCCCTCAAGAAAGCGGTGCGGCTCGCGCTCGAGGTAGTGGCGATCCTTGAAGGTGCCGGGCTCGCCCTCATCGCCGTTGACCGCCATCAGCCGCGGCCCCGGCTCGGCGCGCACCAGGCCCCACTTGCGCCCGGTTGGGAAGCCGGCACCGCCAAGGCCGCGCAGGCCGCCATCGGACAGCGCCTGGATCACCGCGTCGCGCGTGCGTTCGCCGCTGAGGCAGGCGCGCAACACGGCGTAGCCGCCGGCCTTGGCGTAGGCGGCGAGGTCCTGGTAGGGCGGCAGTTCCGGCTCGACCTTGCCGGCGCGAGCCAAGGCTTCGAGGCTCGCCGCGGTGGCATGATCGACGTGGCGGTGGCCGACCTCGGCGGCAGGGGCGGTGTGGCAGGAGCCGATACAGGGGGCGCGCACGACGCGCACGTCGGGGATCGCTTGCCGCTCGAGCGTGGCCAGCAGCGCCTCCGCCCCCGCCAGCATGCAGCTCAAGCTGTCGCACACCCGGATCGTGACCTTGGCGGGCTTGGCCTCGCCGTCGGCGACGACATCGAAGTGGGCGTAAAAGGTCGCGACCTCGTAGACCTCCGCCATCGGGATGGCGAGTTCCTCCGCCAGCGCGTGCAGCAGCCCGGCCGGCAGCGCCCCCTCCTGGTCCTGAATGAGGTGCAGATATTCGATCAACAACGCCCGCTCGCGGGGGGCGTCGCCCAGCAAACGCCGGACGGCATCGACCTCCGCCTGCTTGAGCACGCGGCCCTTGGGGAAGGGGACGCTTCGGCGCCGGCCGGCCCCGGGGTGGATCGCTCGGCCCACGCCGGCACGGCCGCCGCCCGAGGTCTTCGATACGTCGTTCATGATCACCAGATGCGATGCCATGCCATCGTTTGGCATACCATATACCAGCGGTTCCGGCCCTGTCGAGGGTCAGGGGTGGGGCGGCCTGGGGGGCGAGCCGCGGCGTGCCGCCGCGCATCGCTCTGTCGTCGGACGATTTCCGGCGCCCCGCAGGCCTCACCTGCGACGGCTTGGCTCGCTGCCGCCGTGTCGCATTATCCTTGACAGGCCACCCGCAAGTTTGGCCATGAAGATTATCGGCCGGGCAAGAAAGGGATTGCGATGGAGCTTTTGGCGTGGCTTGGCGGCAGCGTGGTGCTGGCGCCTATCACCGATCAATGGGTCGAGTGGTTCGGGTCGCTGTTTGGCTCGCACGCGCTGACGGCCATTGCCATCGCCAAGATCATCGGCATTAACATTATCCTGTCGGGTGATAATGCGGTTGTGATCGCGCTTGCCTGCCGCAATCTCAAGCCGCGCGAGCGCACCTGGGGCATCATTCTCGGCGCCGGCGCCGCCGTGGTGCTGCGCATCATCTTTACCGTCATCATTCAGCACCTGTTGGGCATTCCCTGGCTGCAGCTGTGCGGCGGACTGTTGCTCATCTGGATTGCGGTCAAGCTGCTGATTGCCGACGAACCGGAAGACGACAATGTCGCCTCCGGCTCCAACCTTTGGGAGGCGGTCAAGATCGTTGCCATCGCCGATGTGGTGATGAGCCTCGACAACGTGCTGGCGATCGCCGCCGCCGCCATGCAGGCCCCGACCGATCAGCAGCTCTGGTTGATCGTGCTCGGCTTGGTCATCAGCATCCCGCTGGTGGTCGCCGGATCGACGCTGATCATGTCGCTGTTGACGCGCTATCCGGTCCTGGTCTGGGCCGGCGCCGGTCTGCTCGGCTGGATCGCGGGCGAGCTGTTGGTGGGTGACCTGATGTCGGTCACCCAGCTCCAGGCCTGGGACCCGTCCTTGGTGGTGGTCGACCCGGAGTCGGCGGCGGGCTTGCGGCCGGTCGGCCGCGTCCTCTACTCGGCGGCGGCGCTCGGTGCCGGGCTGGTGCTGCTCGTGGGCTGGCTGCTGCTGCGGCGGCGCGGCAATGTCGGCGTCGAGGGCGGCGCCGCCGAATGAGCCCAAAGCCTCGGAAACTCCGCCGCCGGCCAGGCCAATGGCTGCGGCGGGCCTGAGCCGGTTGCGTCGCCTCCGAAGGGAAAACAACCGCGGGGCTTACGGGCCAACACGCGCCAGCCGCGGCGGCAAGCTTACTGCGGCAGCGGCGGCGGGGTGTCGTTGAGGCTGCGCAGGTAGGCCAATAGATCGGCCAGCTGCGCGGGATCCTTGATCCCCGGAAACGCCATCTTGTTGCCGGGAACGGTGGCCTTGGGATCGTGGATATAATCCGCCAGTTGGTCCCAGGTCCAGGTGCCGCCGTGCGTCTTCATGGCTTCCGAATAGGGAAAGCCCGCGTGCTTGCCAACGTCGCGCCCGACCAGGCCCCACAGGTTGGGGCCGACCAGATTGGGACCGCCCTTTTGCGAGGTGTGGCACTGCATGCAGCGCTTGAACACCGACTGGCCGGCGTCAGCACTGGCCTTCGACAGCAGGCCGAGGACCGCTTTGGGATCGAACGCGGCCGCAGCCTCGGTCGCGGCCGCGGCATGGGCCGGCTCGGTCACCGGCAAGGCCCAGCCGGGCTTTTCCGGCGGGTGCTCTCGGGAGACGAGATCGAGCACCGTCCTGCCGCCGAATATCACCAACAGGGCTGACAGCACGGCGCCGGCGATCTTGTTGAATTCGAAACCATCCATGGCACCGCCACCCTCTCGCCCCTAACGCAGTTTGCGCGCCTACGCAGTTTGTTCCTGGCGGCGCGGCAAAAGGCGCCGATGGGCGGCCAAATATAGGATTTGCCCGAGGGCTTGCAATAGAACAGGGGTCCGTTCTAGGAGCTAGCCCCGAGACCAATTGTCACTTATTTCGGGGCCATGCCGCCTACCCTCGTCGTCATCCCGGCCCGCCTGCAGTCGACGCGGCTGCCGGCCAAGCCGCTGGCCGATATCAACGGCACGCCGATGATCGTCCACGTCTGGCGCCGCGCCGTCGAGGCCGATGTGGGACGCGTCGTGGTGGCCTCCGACACCGAAGCGATCAACGCCGTCATTCGCGCGGCCGGCGGCGAAGCGGTGCTGACCCGGCCCGACCACGCCTCGGGCTCCGACCGCGTGTTCGAGGCGGTGAGCCGCATCGACGGCGCCGGCAGCTTTGAGATCATCCTCAATCTGCAAGGCGACCTGCCCTCGCTCGCGGCCGACGTCGCGCGCGCCTGCCTCGAACCGCTGCGCGCGGCGGGGCCCGATATCGCCACCATCGCTGTTGAGATTACGCGCGAGGAAGAGCGTACCGATCCCAACGTCGTCAAGCTGGTGGGAACGCCGACCACAGTGCCAGGCCGGTTGCGCGCCCTCTACTTCACGCGCGCCACGGCGCCGGCCGGCGCCGGGCCGCTCTATCATCACGTCGGCATCTATGCCTATCGCCGGCCGGCGCTCGAGCGCTTCGTGTCGCTGCCGCCCTCGGTGCTTGAGCGCCGCGAGCGGCTCGAGCAGCTGCGCGCGCTTGAGGACGGCATGCGCATCGACGCCAGCATCGTTGACACCGTGCCGCTCGGGGTCGATACGCCGGCCGACCTTGAGCGCGCCCGCCAACTCATTGCCGGCTAGCCGGCACTCGGGGGTAGGAGCCATGGCAGATCGCAAAACCAAGCCAACGCCGACGGCCAAGCCCAAGCGCGTCACCCCGCTGGTGCGCCAGACCTCGTTGCGCGTCTCCTATCAGGGCGAGCCCGGCGCCAATTCGCACCTTGCCTGCCGCGAGGTGTTTCCAGATCTGGACGCCACCGGCTGTGCCACCTTCGAGGATGCCCTGGGGGCGGTGAAGTCGGGGGAGGCGCGCTATGCCATGATCCCGATCGAGAACTCGGTGGCCGGCCGCGTCGCCGACATCCACCATCTGTTGCCGAACGCCGGCCTGCACATCGTCGCCGAGCATTTCCTGCGCGTGCGCCATCAGCTGCTGGCGCTGCCGGGGGCTTCGCTGCTGACGGTGAAGAAGGCGCTGTCGCACACGCAGGCGCTTGGCCAATGCCGCAATACCTTGCGCAAGCTGGGCCTGGTGCCGGTGCCGGAAGCCGACACCGCCGGCTCCGCCCGTTTGGTATCGGAAGCCAACGACCCGACCTTGGCGGCCATTGCCTCGGCGCTGGCCGCGGAGATCTACGGCCTCAAGGTGCTGATGCAGGACATCGAGGACGAGAAGCACAATACCACGCGCTTCGTGGTGCTGGCCAAGGAGCCCGACGCGGCCAAGGCCGATGATGGCCCGATCGTCACCACCTTCATCTTCCGCGTTCGTAACGTGCCGGCGGCGCTCTATAAGGCGATGGGCGGGTTTGCCACCAACGGCGTCAACATGACCAAGCTCGAAAGCTATCAACTCGACGGCCGTTTCGTCGCCACCATGTTTTATGCCGACGTCGAGGGTCACCCCGAGGATCCGCCGGTGGCCCGCGCGCTCGAGGAGCTGCAGTTCTTCTGCTCGGAATTTATGCTGCTCGGCGCCTATAAGGCGAGCCCCTATCGCATCGACGCCAAGCGGCTCCCCGACGACGGCTGAGGGCGTGAGCGGGAGCCTTTCAGGGCATCGGCGGCGGTGGCGGTGGCGGCTTGGCGAACAGGCCGACGGCGATGGCGCGGGCCAGGTACTGGGCCATGCAATCGTAGGCGGCCTCGTTGAGGCCGAAATTGCTGGGTTCGGGATGCCCATCCTCGCGCATGGTGCGGGCCAAAATCTCCGTCGACTCGTAGCGCCCGATCCGCAGCACGCCCTCGCTCGCCACCAGCCGGCGCAGGCTCGCCCGGATCGCTTGATAGTGGTCGTGGGTGGCGAGCTGCTTCATGTAGTGCAGGCCGATCAGGATGGCATCGACGTGGTGCTTCTTGAGCCACTGCAGCATGTCCTTGACGGTGGTCTCGAACTCCTCGACCGGCACGCCCGCAAAGGCGTCGTTGGTGCCGACCTGCCACAGGATGACGTCGGGATGGTTGAGCGCGACCTCGATCTTGAGGCGCTCGGCGGCGGCGGCGGCGAGCTCGCCGGAAACGCCGCGGTTGATGATCTCGACGTCGAGCCCCTTGATCGAGCGTTCCAGAATCTGCTCCAGCAGCGGCATCGAATCGCGTGTGCCGCCGAGCATGGACGCGGACGAGGCGCCGATGGCGAGGATCTTGAGCTGCTTGCGGTCGCGAAGCGCGGCGGCACTGTTGGGCAGTGGCGTGTCGGCGCCGGGAAATTCCCCGCATTCCTTGGAAACGGTCGGCAACTGGCGGTCGCTCTGGGCCACGGCCGCCGGCGAAATCATCGCCAGCTGCAGGAGCCCACCAAGCGCCGCCATCAAGCCTGCGACTTTTGCCGCTCTCGCCATTCCGAAACCGTCGCTGTCAGCCAGAGCAAACTGATCCCGACCAGCACCACCGCCGTGTCGAGCACAAACGAGCCGACGTAACGGTAGCGAATGATCTGTCCCAACAAGCTTAGAACAGAAGCGACGCAGAATACATTGAGAGAATTTCGCCCGAGGCTCGACATGAATTCGGTGAGCCAGGGCACGTGTGGAGCAAACAGCGGATAGACGGCCGAGAACACGGCGATTAATGCTAAAAACTGCAGCAGACGAATCGGTGTCAGGAAGCTCTTTCCGTTGAGAAACAGCAGTTTGGGTTCCGGTAACGTGGTCGGGTCGGGGAACCAGTTCATCACCACCATCACGCCCGTGACGAGCACGATTGGCAGTGCAACAATTCTAAGCCAGTCGATGTGGCAGCGCACAATGGCGCCGAGACCGATGTTGCGGGACAAGACGAAGCCCAGCACGAACATGGTCTGCCAGGTAAACGGATTGAAGAACCACTGGCCCTCCACCGGCCAGGTGCGCGCGGTGAACGGCACGATCATGGCGGCGCCGTAGAGGGCAAACGACAACGGCAACAGTAGCGGCCGCGCGAACCGATCGAGCATGGCGATCGCGGGGGCCGTCAGCATCAGCACGACGTAGAGCGGCAGAATGTCGAAGTAGCCGAGGTGGTGGCTGAGCAGAACCAGGCCGATATGCGTCAATGCCGGCTCCTGGAAGATTGCGGCCGCATTGTGCCATTCGAGCAGCAGCGGGTTGTCGAAGGCGTAGGCGGCGCTCGCCAGCAACGCCAGCGCGATGCTGCTGATCAGGATTTGCGCCGCGTAGATCGTCACCGCGCGTCCGCCCAGGCGGAATACCAAGAGCGCCGAGTTGGTCGGCGCGCTGCGGCTGCTCACCAAGAGCCCAAGCGACCAGCCGGCCAGAAACACGAACAGCTCCGCCGAATCCGAGATCGAGACGTTGCGATGCGTCAGCCGCTCATACCAGACGCCGGGAATGTGATTGACAAAGATCGAGACCAGCGCAAATCCGCGCCAAAAATCGACGGCATTGGCTTGGCGAGGCATTGGACCTCAATGGCGCGCGGTAAAGCTTCTTCCCAACAAACCACGAGCCGGCTTTGTACGCGATTTTGCCGCTCGCAAGATGGCAAGAGGCGCCCCTCGCCGCCGCGGGCCGCTCCACACCGCTGCCGGTTAGGCGCAGGGTTTAGCCTTCCTCGACGAAGCTCGCAATCAACGCGTTGGCGATGGCGTGGCGGCCTGGCACCGTGAGCCCATCGGGGTGGCGCCGCTCCAGCATCAGCCGCGCTTCGTGCCGCGGGAACCAGCGGGCTTCGGCGATCTCGGTGGTATCAACCGTAATCTCTGCCGATTGCGCTTCGCCAATGCAGCCCAGCATCAGGGAATGTGGAAACGGCCAGGGTTGACTCGAATGGAAGCGCACGGCGCCGACCCGGATCCCGGTCTCCTCGAGCACCTCCCGGCGCACCGCGTGCTCGATGTCCTCGCCGGGCTCGACGAAGCCCGCCAGCGCCGAGAACATCTTGTCGCCATAGCGGTGCTCGTGCGCCAGGAGACAGCGCTGGCCGTCGTTGATCAACATGATCACCACCGGATCGGTGCGCGGAAACCAATCGAGGCCGCAGGCCCAGCATTTGCGCCGCCAGCCGCCATCCTTGACCAAGGTGGTGCCGCCGCAGTGCCCGCAGCAGCGGGCATTTTCGTGCCATTGCGCCAGCGCGCGGGCCTGGCCGCACAGCGACAGCTCCTCGGGCGACATTACCCCCTGCATGGCGAGGCTGCGCAGATCCACGATCGGGCGCAGCTTCTCGACGGCGCCCGGCACATTCCGGGTCCGATGCTCGGTAACGGCGATGGCAAAATGCGCCACCCCGGCCTGGTCGACGCCAAGGAACAGGGCATCGGCAATCGGCAGGCCGAACTGGGCCAAATCCTCATTGGAAAACCAGGCCAGCGTTGCCGAGGTGCGCTCGGCGTTGGCGCGGATCACCGGTTTGAGGTCCGCCAGCAGTAAAAACCGGGATCCCGGCGCCTCGAGTTTCGCCTTGATGAATTCCGCGTCGCTCCGCTTCGGTCCGAGCCGATCGAGCATTGTCGTCGAACCGACGGTCGGCATTACCAAGCTCCTTTTCATGCCTGACAGCTGAGGCCAAAGACTGGCTCGGAGGCAGAGCCGGCCCATACCTGGCCGCGCCACTCCCCACCCGAGTCGCGGCCAGCGGCGGCATGATATGGCCAACACTCGACGAGCGCACGCGCAAACGATTTCGCGGCTGCGGCGTTGGCGGCGTGGCCTTAGCTCGGCGTCGGGCGGGTTGTAATTGGCGGCAGCGCCCACCATAATCCGGCCGGGAGGTTGGCGGCGGACGTGTCCCTCGCCAACCGGGTCAGGTCCGGAAGGAAGCAGCCCTAACGAGTACGATGCGGGTCGTTTGTTCAGCCTCCCACTCCGGCCGCCAGGTGGCTTGCGATACGGGCACTGTTGGAAGGTGCGACGGCCAGGATGGCAAAAAAGAAATCCACCCCTGAGCGTGACCCGGCGTCCGGCGCTGCCGCAACGGTGGCGCCCTATGTGGTGCTGGCCCGCAAGTATCGTCCCACCACATTCCAGGACCTGGTCGGCCAGCAGGCGATGGTCACCACCTTGCGCAACGCCTTTGCCACCGACCGCATCGCCCAAGGCTACATGCTGACGGGGGTGCGTGGCGTGGGCAAGACCACCACCGCGCGCATCCTGTCGCGGGCGCTCAATTACGAGCGCGACGGCATCGCCAAGGCAACCTTCGACATGCCCGAGTTCGGCCGCCACTGCGCCGAAATCATGGAAGGGCGGCATCCCGATGTGCTGGAGATGGACGCGGCCTCCAATACCGGCGTCGACAACGTGCGCGAGATCATCGAAAGCGCGCGCTACAAGCCGCTGATGGCCCGCTACAAGGTGTATCTGATCGACGAGGTGCACATGCTCTCCAAGGGCGCCTTCAACGCCCTGTTGAAGACCTTGGAGGAACCGCCGCAGCACGTGAAGTTCATTTTCGCCACCACCGAGGTGCGCAAAGTGCCCGTCACCGTGCTGTCGCGGACGCAGCGCTTCGACCTGCGCCGCGTCGACGTGCCGCTGCTGATCGATCACTTCCGCAAGATCGTCGCCAACGAGGCGGCCGAGGCCGAGGACGCGGCCTTGAGCCTGATCGCCCGCGCTTGCGAGGGTTCGGTGCGCGACGGATTGTCTCTGCTCGATCAGGCCCTGGCGATGGGGTCGGGCCGCGTCGGCGCCAACGACGTGCGGGCGATGCTGGGTCTGGCCGACCGCGGCCGCATCTTTGATCTGATCGAGCTCGTGTTGGGCAACCGCGTCGGCGAGGCGATTGCGGCGCTCACCGCGCTCAGCCGCGACGGCGCCGAGCCGGGTCAGGTGCTGACCGATCTGGCCGAGGCCGTGCACCTGGCAACGCGGGCCAAGACCCTGGGCGGTGACCATGCCGGGGAGGGGCTCTCGGCCGAGGAGAAGCGCCGCGCCAGCGGGCTCGGCGAGCGGTTGTCGATCCCGCTGCTGGCGCGTGCCTGGCAGATGCTGATCAAGGGTTTGGACGAAGTGGCGGCGGCCCCCAACCAGATCGCCGCCGCCGAGATGGTGTTGATCCGGCTCGCCTTCACCGCCGATCTGCCGGCGCCCGACGAGGTCGTGCGCGCGCTCGGCGGTGGCAGCGTGCCTCGGCGAGCCGCAAACGCGCCGGTGCCGCCGCCGGCCCGGGCGCCGGCGCTTGAAAGCCCGATCGATGCCGTCGACCGGGAGGACGAGGAGGAGCCCGACAACGGCAGCGAGGCGGAACCGCTCGCCGCCGTCACCACCGAGCTGCCGCTGGTTGCCACGTTTGCCGATGTCGTCGCCCTGGCCGGCAAACGTCGCGATGCCAAGCTCAAGGTACACCTTGAGGAGCACGTCTCGCTGGTGAGGTTCGATCCCGCCGGCAGCATCGAGCTGCACCTGTTGCCGGGGGCGCCAAAGGAGCTCCCCAACGAGCTGCGCGAGAAGCTCAACGCCTGGACCGCGGGCCGCTGGATGGTGGCGGTCAGCATGACCGCCGGCGCACCGCCGCTGGGCGAGGTCGAGCGCGCGCGCGCCGCCGCGGAAATCGACGAATTGCGGCGGCATCCGGCGGTTGCGGCCGTGCTGCGGCAGTTTCCGGATGCGGAAATTTCCAGCGTCCGCCCCATATCAGGCCTTGAGACGGATGACACCGGCACCGGTTAGCGTGTGGGCCGTGCGCGCGCCGCGGCGCCCCACGGCCACAGGTCCTCAACGGAGATGCCATGAAAGACCTCATGAAAATGATGAAGCAGGCCCAGGAGATCCAGGGCCGCATGCAGCAATTGCAGACCGATCTGGCCAATCTGGAGGTGGAGGGCCAATCGGGTGCCGGCCTCGTCAAAGTGACCCTCAACGGCCGTGGCGATGCGCGCGGCGTCAAAATCGATCCCAGTCTGGTCAAGCCCGAGGACACGGAAATGCTCGAGGACCTGATTGTGGCCGCGTTGCAGGATGCCAAGAGCAAGGTTGAGGCCGCAGCGCAGGCAAAAATGCAAGAGATTACCGGTGGGCTGGCGTTGCCGCCGGGACTGAAGCTGTTTTAGCGCCGGCCTCGCGCGTCATTGGAAGCGATGCAAAGCAAATCGGCAGGTCCCGAGATCGAACGGCTGATTGCGCTGTTGGCACGCCTGCCGGGACTGGGCTCGCGGTCGGCGCGCAAGGCCGCGCTCACCCTGCTCAAGCGCCGCTCCGAGCTGTTGCAGCCGCTGGCTACGGCGCTGGCCGATGCCGCAACCAAAATCGTCGACTGCGCAAATTGCGGCAACCTCGACACCGTCACGCCCTGTACGATCTGCGCCGACCCGCGACGCGATCGGAGCTTGATCGTGGTGGTGGAGGAGATCGGTGATCTGTGGGCGCTCGAGCGGGCCAGGGTCGTCAACGGCCTCTATCACGTGCTGGGCGGCCACCTGTCGCCACTCGACGGCATCGGCCCCGACCGGCTCAGCATCGGCCGGCTGCTCGAGCGGGCCGCACCCCCGGTCACGGAGATCTTGCTGGCGCTCAACGCCACCGTCGAAGGGCAATCGACCGCGCACTATCTCATGACCCAGCTCGGCGGCCGCGACATCGCCGTCACGCGCTTGGCGCAAGGTGTGCCGATCGGTGGCGAGCTTGACTATCTCGACGATGGCACCTTGGCCGCCGCCATCAAGAGCCGCCGCACGCTCTAGGCGCGGGGCCACGCACATCGCTGCCCTTGCCGGTCGCAAGCGGCGAGGGCAAGCTCAAGCCCGAGCCAGCGACCGCAGCTTTTGAGGGAGGCACTGATGGGCGTGCGTGTTGGTTACCTGCTGCCGACGCGCGAGCAGGTAATGGCGGGGCAGTCCGACACCGCCGCGTTGTTGAGCTTGGCCAGCCAGGCGGCGGCGCTGGGCTATGATTCGCTGTGGGTTGGGGATTCGGTGCTCGCCCGCCCGCGCCACGAACCGCTGAGCTTAATCGCCGCGGTCGCCGCGCGCGTGCCCGAGGTCATGCTCGGCACGGCGGTGCTGCTGCCCGCCTTGCGCAATCCCGTGCTGCTGGCGCAGCAGGTCGCAACCGTCGACCAGCTTGCCGAGGGCCGTTTGGTGCTGGGTGTCGGCATTGCCAGCGATGTGCCGAACATCCGCGCCGAATTTGCCGCCGTCGGGGTGCCGTTCGAGCGCCGCGTCGGGCGCATGCTGGAGGGCCTCGATTTGTGCCGGGCGCTGTGGACCGGCAAGCCCACCGACTGGGATGGCCGCTGGCAGCTGGCGGGCGGCGCGCTTGGCATCCTGCCGCGGCAGCCGGGCGGACCGCCGATCTGGGTGGCGGGAGCGCAGCCGGCCAGCCTGGAGCGGGTCGGCAAACGGTTCGACGGCTGGCTGCCGAACTCACCCGATGCGGCGCGCTGGCGCCAGCAGTGGACCGAGATTGCCGCCATTGCCAGCGCCGCCGGACGCGACCCCACGGCGCTGACCGGTGCCATGTACCTGACGGTTGCCGTCGATGCCGATGCCGAGCGGGCCGGCGATCGGCTCGATCACTATCTTGCCCACTACTACGGCCGGCCCGCGGCCGAGGTGCGGGCGCGGCAAATGTGCTACGCGGGCCCGGTCGAGGGGCTGTTGGATTGGCTCAACGGCTATGTCGCGGCCGGGGCCAGCCACCTGGTGCTGCGCTTTGCCGGCGACCACGTCCGCCATCTGGAGATGATCGCCGCGCTGCGCGCGCGGCTCATCCCCTGAGCCCTCGCCCCGCCGCCGGCGGCTATCGAGACGGCGGCAATGGCGCTAGAAGTCATCGCACACGAGGGAGGATCCGATGCAGGACCTGAACGGCAAGGTGGCGTGGGTGACGGGCGCCGGCAGCGGCATCGGTGAGGCCGCGGCGCTGGCGTTGGCGCGCGAGGGCATGACGGTGGTGCTCACCGGCCGGCGCGCCGACGCCCTCAAGGCAGTGGCACAACGGATCGCCGCTGCGGGCGCGGGCAAGGCGCGCCTCGAGCCCGGCGACCTGACCAAGGCCGAGGTGGTCGAAGGCATTGCCAAGGCGATCACGGGTGAGCTTGGCCGGCTCGATGTTGTCGTCAACAATGCCGGGGCCAACATCCCGGATCGGGCTTGGCAAAAGCTCACGCCCGCCGGCATCGACACGGTCATTGCCGGTAACCTCACCAGTGCCTTCTACGTCGTTCAGGCGGCGCTGCCGATCATGCGCCGGCAGCGCGACGGGCTCTTCGTTCACACCGCCTCGTGGGCCGGGCGCTTCATCGGCCCGGTCTCGGGCCCCGCCTATACCGCAGCCAAGCATGGCATGGTGGCGATGAGCCACACCATCAACCTGGAGGAATGCGTGCACGGCATCCGCTCCTCGGTGGTTTGTCCCGGCGAGGTGGCAACGCCAATCTTGAAGAACCGGCCGATCCCGGAAACGGCCGAGACCATGGCCCGCATGGTGCAGCCGGAGGATTTGGGCCAGCTGATCGTGTTTATCGCGCGCCAGCCGGCGCACGTGTGCCTCAACGAGCTGTTGATCAGTCCGACCCACAACCGCGGCTATATCGCCACCATGGCGGCGCGGCAGGCGGCGCTTGCCGCCGCCGGCAACAGCTGACCGTTGCCGCCATGCCCCCTCAACCAACCACCACCCGGACGCGCTGCGCCATTGTCGGCGGCGGCCCGGCCGGCATGATGCTGGGTTTGCTGCTGGCGCGCGCCGGCTTGGCGGTCGAAGTGCTGGAAAAGCACGGCGATTTCCTGCGCGACTTCAGGGGCGACACCATTCATCCCTCGACCCTCGAGATCATCTACGAGCTGGGCCTGATCGATGCGTTTCTGCAGCGGCCGCATCAGCGCGTCGAACGGATCGGGGCCGTGATCGGCGATACTCCCGTCAGCATTGCCGACTTCAGCCGGGTGCCGACGCACTGCCGCTTCATCGCCCTGATGCCGCAATGGGATTTTCTGGACTTCATCGCCCTCAACGCCAAGCGCTACAACGGCTTCCGCTTGCGCCTCAACACCGAGGCCACCAGCCTCGTCGCCGAGCAGGGCCGGATCGTTGGCGTCTCGGCTACGGCGCCGGAGGGCAGGCTCGACATCTACGCCGATCTCATCGTCGCCGCCGACGGCCGGCATTCGCAATTGCGCAAGAGCGCCGGCCTGCCGGTCAAGGACCTGGGGGCGCCGATCGACGTGTTGTGGATGCGGTTGGCGAAACGGCCGGGCGATCCCGCACAAACGCTAGGGCGCGTCGCCGCCGGCGCCCTGCTGGTGATGCTCGACCGCGGCGACTACTGGCAATGCGCGTACGTGATCGGCAAGGGTGAGGCCGAGCGGATCCGTGGCGAGGGTATCGCCAGCTTTCGCAGCAAGGTGGCCGCCGTGGCCCCCGAGCTCAGCGAACGGCTCGACGAACTTAAGGATTGGGATGACGTCAAGCTCTTGAGCGTCGCCGTCGACCGGCTCACGACTTGGACCCGGCCGGGGCTGTTGTTCATTGGCGATGCGGCGCACGCCATGTCGCCAATCGGCGGCGTCGGCATCAACCTTGCCATCCAGGATGCGGTGGCGGCCGCCAACCTGCTGGCGGACCCCTTGCGCAACGAACGGCTGACCTTGCGGCATCTCGAAGCCGTGCAGGAGCGACGCCTGTTTCCGACCCGGGCCACGCAACGGCTGCAGGTGCTGGTGCAGAACAATGTTCTAAAACGCCTGCTCGCCAGCCATACCACGCCGAAGCCGCCGCTGCCGGTGCGGTTGCTCGACCGCTTCCCGGTCTTGCAGCGCATCCCGGCGCGCCTGATCGGCGTCGGCATCCGCCCCGAGCACGTCGGCACGCCGCAGCTAGCGGCGTAAGGCGCGCGGCTCAATAGCTGTTGGCGATCGGCAGCGTCTCGGCCGGAAACAGGGTAATGACGCGGCAACCGTCGTTGCTCACCACCACTTCTTCCTCGATCCGCGCCGCCGAATAGCCATCCTTCGCCGGGCAGTAGGTCTCGAGCGCGAACACCATGCCTTCCTTGATCTCGGTTGGATGGTCGAGCGAAACGACGCGCGAGATGATCGGCCGCTCATGAATGGCGCAGCCGATGCCGTGTCCGAACTGCAGCCCGAACGCGCTCATTTCATCGGCAAAACCAAATTCCTCGGCCTTGGGCCACACCCGTGCCACCGCATCGGTCGAGACGCCGGGCTTGATCAGGGCGATGGCGTTATCGAGCCAGTCGCGCGCTTGCTTGTAGGCATCGTGCTGCACCGCGGTGGCGCGGCCGACGTTGAAGGTGCGATAGTAGCAGGTGCGGTAGCCCATGAACGACTGCAGGATATCAAAAAACGCCTGATCCCCGGGCCGTAGCATGCGGTCGGTGAAGTTGTGCGGATGCGGGTTGCAGCGCTCGCCGGAGATGGCGTTGACGGCCTCGACGTCGTCGGAGCCGTGACGGTAGAGAAACTCGTTGACCTTGGCGACGATATCGTTCTCGCGGATGCCGGGCTTCAGCTCCTCGTGCACCAGGTGGTAGGCGCCATCGACCATCGCCGCGGCGCGGTTGAGAAGCGCAATCTCGTCGAGGCTCTTGATCTCCCGGGCCTCGAGCATGGTCTGCTGGCCGTCGGCAATCTTGAGGCCGGCGCGCTCCAGTTCGAACAGCATCGGTGGTTCGATGATATCGACCCCGACCGGCATCTTGCCGACCCCGGCTTCGCGGATCAGGGAGGCGATTTCCTCGGCATGCTGCCGCATCAAGCCGAACGCCGGTGCAACGGTGCCGCGCAGACCGAGCAGGCCGGCCTTGCAGTTCTCCGGCTTCAGCCATGGGGCGTAGAGCTTGTGGTGCACGGCGGCGGAGCCGAAGTCCCATAGAATGGGATCGGCGCTGCCGCGTGTCAGCAAGGCCCAGCGGCAGATCTTGTCGCGCTCCCATTCGCCAATCTTGGTCGAGGTGAGATAGCGGATGTTGTTGACATCCATCACCAGCAGCGCACCGAGCTCGGAGCGCTCGAGCGCCATGCGGGCGCGGGCCAGCCGATAGCTGTGCAGGCGCCGGTAGTCGACCCGCTCCTCGAAATCCACGGCCATGCTGCCGAGCGCCGGCAACGCCCGCTGCCAGCGATAGCGCGGATCGATGTCCTCGCTCCTAATCGTCTGCGGCTCGCCCTTGCTTTCGCGCATCGTCTGCCTCCCGCGGCCAGGATCCCAACGCCGGCGCAGGCAACTTAGCCAACCTCAATCGCAGAGCGCAAACGAAAGCGGCCCGCGAGCGCTCCCCGTAACACGCCAATCGACGGGCCGAGGGGCAAGCGATGGCCGGTGGCAGCGCGCTGACGGCAGAAAGGCGAGGCTTGCGCTTTAGGCAATGGCCGTGGCGGGCCGGCGGTCGCTTGGCGCAGGCTCGCTGCCAATGGCTGATCGGGGAAGCCGCCGTCACGGGGCGGCGCTGCCCGGGTCATTGGCGGCCCCACCGCGGCTCACGTCTGGCTCGGGTTGGCAGGGTACCCAGCGCGGCCCCGCACGGATCTCGCTCGCTCTCCGGCTCGGCCTGAACCTTGGGTATCGGTGCGGCAAAGCCCAAGATCAACGGCCACGTCGCACCAACGAGGTTGCGGCAGGGGAGACGGCGCACGGCGCCGGTGCCCGCTGGCGGGGGTGTTGTCGTCCCCTCTCCGGTCGGCGATGTGCCAGGGGTTGGCCTTTGTCCACCGCGCGTGCCCTTACGCGTCGGTGACCTCGCTGATGGCCACAACCTGGCTTGGCAGCGCGGCGCTGGTATCGGCATTGGGCCACACCGCTTCGGCCTCGCGATTGCCGCCGCTGCCGGAAACCCGCACTTCAGTAAAACCCGCCGCCTCGAGTTTGCTGGCGATCAGCTGGTTGTCGGCCAGGCCTTCAAGCCAGCCGAGCGCGATCCTGGCCCGATAGCGTTTGCCCTGGCGTACGGTGAAGGTCGTCATCCCTGCCTCCTTCATGCCAAGGACCTGGCAACCATGCCAACGACGCGGCCGGCGTCGAAAAGTTCCCGCCGGCAGCCTATTCAGCTGAGGCGGTCGGGGATCTCGAGCACGAAGGCGGCGCCAATCTCCGAATCGCGCAGCCGGATGATGCCACCATGTGCGGTGATCAGCTCATGCGCCACGGCAAGGCCTAGGCCGGTTCCGCCCTTGCGGGCCGAACCCTGGAACGCCTGGAACAGATGGGCGCGCGCCTTCTGCGGCACGCCCGGTCCATCGTCGCTCACCTCGATGGTGACGCGGCGGCCGCTGCGCTCGGCCGAAACTTGAATGCGGCCCTTGATCGGATCGCGCAGCTCGATCGCCTGCAAGGCGTTGCGACACAGGTTGCTCAGGACACGGAAGAGCTGATCCCGATCGGCGTCGACGCAAAGATCGGCG
Source organism: Hyphomicrobiaceae bacterium (assembly GCA_035258605.1). Lineage (GTDB taxonomy): Bacteria > Pseudomonadota > Alphaproteobacteria > Rhizobiales > Hyphomicrobiaceae > AWTP1-13. The sequence continues at coordinate 23,931 of DATFXD010000260.1, forward strand.
GCCATCTCCACCGCCCAATCGATGATGCCTTCGCGCGGCAGCCCCAGCCCGTCGCCGACTTCCGACAGCAGCGCCGTCAGGTTCATCAGCTCGCGCCGCGGCGCGGCTTCCTCGGCGCGGCCGAACTTCAGCGTGCTATCGGCAAGGGTAATGGCTCGGCCCAGCGAGGCGATCAGCTTCGGGGCAAAGCGTTGCACCGCCGGATCCGGCAGGCTGACGAGCCGGTCCGAGATGATCTGGGCATTAGCAAGCATGTTGCGCAGGTCGTGATTGATCTTGCTGACGGCCAGGCCCAATGCCGCCAGCCGGCTCTTCTGGTGCAGGGTTTGCGCCAGCTCCGCCTGCATGTGGGCGAGTTCGCGCTCGGCGGTACCGATCTCATCTTGCCGCTCGGACGGGATGATGATGCGGCTGGCATCCTCGGGGCGCTCGCTGAAGTGCAGCATATTATGGGTGATGCGCGTCATCGGCTGCACCAACAGACCGTTGAGCGCGAAATAGACCAGCGCCGCCGTGATGATCGAGATGATGACCGAAAGTCCGAGCACCCGCAGGCCGTAGCCGATCATCGCCGCTTTCAAGGGTGCTTGCGGCAACACGATCTCGACGAAGGCGCCGGCGCCCATGCCGGGTTCGCCGATCACGCGGATGACGCGGGACTCATCGGCCACGAACACGGCCAGCGCATCCCAAATCAGGCGTAAGCGCAGCCCCAGCTGGTCGGCGATGCCGGACGGGTGAGCGCTGGCCCGAAAATCGTAGGTGGCATCGAAGTTGAGGCTGCCGTCGGCGGGCAGCACCAGGCGGCGCTCGTTGTCGCGCTTCAGCGCCACCGCCTTCACCTGCGCCGTGCGCAGCAATTCCGTGCGCAGCGCATCGGGTAGCACCGCGCCGGGCACCGCCTCCGCCGCCAGCGCCGCGAGTTGCGCGGCGGTGAGCCGGTCGGTCAGCCAGGTGATGCGGAAGTTGGCAATCGACGGCACGAAGATCAGCACTTCGGCCAGCATTACAAATAGAATGGTGAGCAACAGCAGTTTGGCGGACAAGCCAAACCCGCGCCGCCTCTCGAACGTCCTTTGCAGGGGCGAGACCAACGACTTTAGGATCTGCCAGAATCTGCCCGGCCAGGCCATCGCCTCACCGAGTGAATCGCGGGGCACGTGCGTATTTTACTCCAGAGGCCGCCGATCACCCAAGCCGCGTCAGCCAGCCGATGACCCTGCGGACAAGGGGGCTAGCGGCAACGCTGGCATAGTAGCCATAGGCCACGCGTTTGTTCACCTCCGAAAGGGCCGGATAGGGTGAAATCCAGCGTGTCATATGGTTGATTTTAAGGCCGTGTGCCAGCGCCAGGCACCACATTTGGATCACCTCCCCGGCCAGCCGGCCCACCACGCTGGCACCCAGGATCCGTCCCTTACCATCGATCACCACCTTAACGAAGCCGTCGCCGGAGCGTTCCGCCTGCGCCTTGTCGTTTTCGTGGAACGGCCAGCGCAGCACGCCGATGCGGCCAAAGCGCTGCCGCGCCATCTCCTCGGTCAGGCCGACATGGGCCAATTCGGGATCGGTAAATGTCGTCCACGGTACGATGTTGGCATTGACCTTGGCCGGCAGGCGCAGCAGGGCACGGCGCAGCACCACCTCGGCGTGATGGTTGGCGACGTGCGTGAACTGCGGGCCGCCGACCACGTCGCCGATGGCGTAGACCCGGCGATTGGAGGTCAAGAGCGCGGCATTTACCTTGATGCCGCGCCGATCGTACTTGATCCTGGCGGCCTCGAGATTGAGCCCGGCGACGTTGGCGTTGCGTCCAGCTGCCAGCAAGAGATGCGTGCCCCGGATCAGGCGCGTGTCACCATCCTGGGCCAGGTGCACCTCGATCTCTTCGCCGCTGCCGGCGATGCGCTCAATGGCGACGCCCTCGTAAATGTCGATGCCTTCCGCGCGCAGGCGCTCGAGCACCAGTTCCGATAGCTCCGGGTCGTCCTTGCCGAGCGCCCGGCGCGCCTCCAATACGGTGACGCGACTGCCGAGCCGCAGATGCGCCTGCGCCAGCTCCAGGCCGACCGGACCGGCGCCGATCACGATCAAATGCTGGAGCCGCTGGCGATTGTTGAAGATGGTCTCGTTGGTGAAGTAGGCAACGCCGTCGAGGCCGGCGATGGCGGGGATCTCGGGCGAGGAACCGGTGGCGATCACGAATCGACGCGCCTTGATGCGATGCTCGCCGGCCACCACCCGTTTGCGATCGACGAATTGCGCCGGCGCGGTGATCACCTTGACGTTGAGGCCCGTGAAGCGTTCGATCGAATCGTTGGGCGCGATCGCTCTGATCACCCCCTGCACATGGTCGTTGACCGCGCCATGGTCGATCTGCGGCCGCACCGGTGCGATGCCGAACGCTTGCGGCGTGCGCATGGCGTGCGCGCGCCGCGCCGCCGCCAGCAGTGCCTTCGACGGTACGCAACCATAGTTGAGGCAGTCGCCACCCATCTTGTGCTTTTCGATCAGCACCACGGCCACGCCCAGCTGCGCCGCCGCCGCGGCAACCGCGAGCCCGCCGGCGCCGGCGCCAATGATGCACAGGTCGGGGCGCAGTTCGCTTGGCGTCGCCGTCGGCGCTTGCGTCAGCGTGCGATCGCCGGCGGTTGGGCGCGCTGCCGGGGCGCCGACCTCGGCCGCGAGCCGCAACGCCCCCGCCGCCTCGTTACTTGGCCTTGCCATGATAGGCTCTCCGTCTCTTTTTCAGAGCGATCGGGATGAGCGCGGCAAAACCCAACAGCACCAGCGCCCACATGATCTCCTTGGTGATGAGGGCGTGAGCGTCGATGGCCAACCGACATGCCTCCACCCCCTTGGCCGCCACGCAGCTAGCATAGTTCGCCTTGGCCGCGGCGATGACGCTATCGAGGCCGGCGCCGGCGGCCGCCAGTGCCAGGCTTCCCGGGATGATACCAATGAACGTCGTGACGATGTAGGTGCGGAGCGGCACACCCAAAATGGCCGGCGCAATATTGACGAACCAGAACGGAAAGGCGGGGACCAGGCGCAGAAACAACAGATAGTTGAAGGCGTCGGCATTGAAGCCGGCCCGCAGCTTGGCGAGCCAGGGGGCCGCTCGCGCGTTGAGGCCCTCGCCCAGCGCCGTGCGCGCGATCAAAAATACCAAGGTGGCCCCCGTGGTGGCGCCGATGATCGAAGCCAAGCTGCCCACCAGCCAGCCAAACATCAGTCCGCCGGCCACCGTCAGCACCAGGCCACCGGGCAGCGACAGCGCCGTCATCAACACATAGATCAAAGTGTAGGCGATCAGTGTCGAGAGGCGATGCTCCTGCAACATCAGCTGGAAGCGATCGCGGAAGGTCACGACATTGCCGAGCGTGACGTGCTCGTGCCAGCCCAAGCCGAGCACCGCCAGGGTCAAGGCGGTGACGAGGACCAGCGGCCAACAGCGCGCCCGGCCCGAACGCGCATCGCCCGAGCAGGGGCCTCTTACCCCTGCCTCGCTTCGGGCCTCGCTTCGGGCAGGATCGGGTGGAACCGTCTCCTTCATGCCGTTCATGGGTGCGGCGCTCTCGCTAGCAGCAGGCTATTAAAAGGCACCCGCGGTCGGGGTTGCCAAGTGCACCGCTGACAGTTCTCAAGCACTCGTGAGACGACACAAGGAAAAGTGATGCTTTTTGCGGCCGAATTGGAGGTCTCGGGGCCGGATTGACTTGGCGAGGAGCCGACCCTATAAGCGCGCAAACTTGCGCCTGGCTCGACGCCGGCAGTGGTCTCCATCGCAGCCGATCTGGGATGGATAGCTTTCGCGGCGGTGTCCACGTTGCCGCACGAAGGGTTTCGGACGGAGTTTAGAGGTGAAACGAACCTATCAGCCGAGCAAGCTCGTGCGCAAGCGCCGGCACGGCTTTCGCAAGCGCATGCTCACCACCGGTGGGCGGCGCGTGGTTGCCCGTCGGCGTGCAAAGGGACGCAAACGTCTCTCGGCCTGAACGAGCCTTGCCGATAGGTGCCCTATGGCCGCCGCAGGGGCGCCGTCGCAGATCCGCCGACGGCGCCTTGCAACGCTGAAATGCCGCAAGGAATTCCTGTCGGTCCGCAAGGGCAACCGCTGCTCCACGCAGGCATTCGTTTTGGAGGGGCGGCAGAGAACCACAGCCGCGGCCGCGGCGGACCAGGCCAGGTTCGGGTTTACCGTAGCACGCGCCGTCGGCGGCGCGGTCGAGCGCAACCGGATCAGGCGTCGCTTGAAAGCGGCGGTCAAATGCGTCGAGATGACCCACGCGCGATCTGACTTCGACTACGTATTGGTGGCGCGGCGACTGGCGCTCGCCAGCACGTTTGCGGAACTCATTCGGGAGCTCACCAAGGCGCTCGAGCGGGTCAATCGTCCCAAGCGCGCGGGCCATGCGCCGGGACGGTAGGGCGCGCAACACGGCACGGAAAATTTGCCTCTAGTTTTTCGAGATCGAGATGCCACAGGACCAGGACCAACAAAAAAATCTCCTGCTTGCCATCGTGCTGTCGGTGGCGGTGCTCTTGGCGTGGCAGATGTTCTATGCCGGACCCAAGCTCAAGGACGAGCAGGAGCGCCGGCAGCGCGCGCAACAGGAACAGGCGCAAGGCAAGGCCGCAGGCCCGGCAGCCACTACGCCGGGGGCCCCGGGCAGCCCGCAGGTGTCGGCACCGGCGGCGCCACCAGCGCCCGAAACCCAAACCCGGGAGGCGGCGCTAGCGTCGTCCTCGCCGCAGCGGGTCAAAATCGACACCCCGAGCCTGCACGGCTCGATCGCCCTGCAGGGGGGGCGCATCGACGACGTGGTGTTGGCCAGGTATCGCGAGACGGTTGCCCCCGACAGTCCCAACGTGGTGCTGTTTTCGCCGTCCGGGGCACCGGCTCCCTACTATGCCGAGTATGGCTGGCTAAGTGGTGCCGGCGCTACGCAGGCCTTGCCAACGAACGATACCCTGTGGCGCCTGGAGCAGGGCAGCGTGCTGACACCGTCGTCTCCCGTGACGCTGGCCTGGGACAACGGGCAAGGGCTCCTGTTCCGGCGCCGCATCGCCGTCGACGACAATTATGTGCTGACGGTCACCGACTCGGTTGAGAACCGCACCGGCACCGAGGTGAGCTTGAGCCCCTATGCCCTGATCTCGCGCCACGGGCTGCCGCCCACGCTCGGATACTACATCCTGCACGAGGGGCCGATCGGCGTCATGGGCGAGGAGGGCCTGAAGGAGCTGCACTATGCCGATCTGCTCAAGGACGGCGGCAACAAGACCTTCAAGAATAGCGGCGGCTGGATCGGCATCACCGACAAGTACTGGGCGGCGGCGCTCATTCCCGACCAGAAAGTCGGCTACACCGCGACCTTCAGGGGCATCAAGGGACCCAAGGATCGGTTCCAGACCGATCTGTTGCTGAACCCTTTGTCGATCCCAGCCGGGGGTCGCGTTGACACCACCAGCAACCTGTTTGCCGGCGCCAAGCAGGTCAACCTGATCGAGGCCTACCGCGAGCAGCTGCCGGCCAAGCAATTCGACCTGTTGATCGACTGGGGCTGGTTCTATTTCATCACCAAGCCGCTGTTCAAGCTCTTGCATTGGCTCTCGCAGCTGCTCGGCAATTATGGCCTCGCCATCCTGGCCACCACGGTGCTGGTCAAGCTTGCGTTCTTCCCGCTCGCCAACAAGAGCTACGAGTCGATGGCGAAGATGAAGAAGCTGCAGCCGGAAATGGAGAAACTCCGGGAGCGCTTCAAGGACGACCGCGTCAAGCAGCAGCAGGAGCTGATGACGCTCTACAAGAACCAGAAGATCAATCCGATGTCGGGCTGTCTGCCGATCGTCTTGCAGATCCCCGTCTTCTTCGCCCTCTACAAGGTGCTGTTCGTCACCATCGACATGCGCCATGCGCCGTTTTTCGGCTGGATCAAGGACCTGTCGGCGCCGGATCCCACCTCTGTCTTCAATCTGTTCGGGCTGTTGCCCTATCATGCACCTGAGTTTGCACACATCGGCGCCTGGCCGCTGATCATGGGGGCGACCATGTGGGTGCAGATGCAGCTCAACCCGCAACAACCCGATCCCGTGCAGCAGAAGATCTTCAACTGGATGCCGGTGATTTTCACCTTCATGCTGGCGTCGTTCCCGTCCGGCCTCGTCATTTACTGGGCCTGGAACAACGTGCTGTCGCTGCTGCAGCAGTACACGATCATGCGCAAGAACGATGCCGAGATCCATTTGTGGAAGAACCTCGGGGTCGACAAATGGAAGGCGCGCTTGCGTTCGACGCAAACCCTTGCCAGGCAGTGGCTCGGACGCGGTGAGGCCGCGGGCCCGCCATCGCGATCGCCGCCGGTGAAGGCCGCCCCGCCGGCGCCCGCCGACAAAGGCGCAAAAGCCAAGTCTCGCGCGGCGGAGTTGGCCGCGCCGCCGATGACCCGTGAACAGGCGTTGCGCACCTTGGGCCTCGAGGTCGATGCGACCGCGGCCGAGATCGAATTGGCGTTGGCCAAGGCAACGCCCGGCAAAGGGCAGACGGCCTTGAACGGCTCCGACCATGCCATCGCCTCGAAAATTGACGAGGCCCGGCTCATTCTCAGCGGCAAGCAAGGGGTATGAGCGCCGGGCACGGGGCGGGGCCATCGCCGCTGCGGCATGCCGCATGAGCGGGGTTGGTTTTACGCCCGAGCAATTGGCGGCCGGCGAGGCGCTCTTTCGCCGTGCCTGGCAGTTCGTCAAAAGCGTGCCGCGGCTCGAGGTGCTGCCCCCGGCCGAGCGAACCGAGATGTGCCTGGCCGGGCGCTCCAACGTCGGCAAGTCGAGCCTCATCAATCGGCTTGTCGGCCGCTCGCTGGCCCGCACCTCGAATACGCCGGGGCGCACGCAAGAGCTTAATTTCTACGAAGTGCCCGGCGCCTCGCTGTTCCTGGTCGACATGCCAGGCTACGGCTTCGCCGAGGCACCGAAAGCCAACGTCGAAGCCTGGACCAGCCTGGTGCGCGACTACTTGCGCGGCCGCCGGACCTTGGCGCGGGTGTTCCTGTTGCTCGACGTGCGCCGCGGGCTAACGCCGGCGGACCTCGACCTGATGGGCTTCCTGGACACCGCGGCGGTGTCCTACCAGGCGGTCTTGACCAAAGTTGACAAGGTCAAGCCAACCGAGCTGACACGGGTCGTGGCCGGCGTCGGCAAGGCGCTCGAGACGCACCCGGCGGCGGCGCAGAGCGTGATCGCGACATCAGCCCAGAGCGGGGCCGGTGTGGCCGAGCTTAGAGCCGAGATTGCCGCCCTTGCCGCGGCCTGCGGCACGCGTCTTGGCTGATCGGCCGCCGCAGCGCGCCCTTCAGCCTGCCAGTTCTTTGATGAGGGACAGGGCGGCCGCCCATAGTTCACCGCTAAATTGCACCGCGGCCGCCGCGGCGATCGCCACCGCCAGCCAGCCGACCCAACGCTTGCCCAGGTGGCGGTAGTTGGGCGCGATCCTGACCTCGATCGATCGATCCGAGGGTGCCGCCTCCGCCACCAGTCCATCCGGTCCGACCAGGCGCGCCGACACCGTCAACAGCAAGCGATTGCGGCCAGGGCGTTGCGGGGTGATGGTCCAGCGCCATGCCGCAAAGCCATCATTGGGCGTGGTCCCGGAGCGATCGAGCCATTGGGTTTCCGGAGCGTGCGCCTCAATGGCAAAACCGCCGTTGGGGGCGCGTAGGCGCACTGCCAATGTGCGGGTCGGAAACGCCTCCGGGCGGACGCCGCGCGGAGCCAGCGCAAGCATCAAGCCGTCGACCTTATCGCGCGCGATGCGCACCTCGGCGGTCGCGGCAATGCCGTTGCGCATACGTCGTGGCACGCTTTCAGCCAGCGGGCCGCGCTCGGGAGCAGCGGACGGGCCCCGCGGCGGCAGCGGTACCACCGTTGCCCCTGCGGCGTCGGTCTGGCCGGGGTGCGCCGGTGCGGCCGGGCCGACCGCGCCATTGGCTCCCCGGCCCGCGCGGCCGCGCATCGGTGGTGCCACCCCCGGCGGTGGGCGGTGCGCGCCGGCACCCGGCGGCAGCACCGGCCGCGGGGGCAATGGTGCCGGGTTGGCGGTCGCGTGCTGGACGCGGAGGGCGGCCTGCGGGTCCGGGCCAGGGACGCGGGGGTCCGTCGGCGCTGGTCCGCGCGGGTTTGGCAGGCTTGAGGTGCGCGGCTCCAGCGGGCCCGGTGGGCGTGGCTCCACTGGCGCTGGCGCGCGTGGGTCGCGGCTTGGCGCGTGTGGCACCCGCGCGCCTGGTGGGCGCGGCTCCGCCATGTCTGGGGTGGGTGGTGCTGCCACGGGGCCGCGCAGCTCCGCCGAGTTTGGGCTCAGCGGTGGGGCCACGGCAGGGGCACGCGGCTCGGCCGCATTTGGGTTGCGCGGCTCCGTGACATGCTCCGCGGCCTGTTGCGTGCGCGGCGCCGCCGCATGTTGAGCGCGCGCCTCTGCCGCATGTTGAGCGCGCGCCTCCGCCGCATGTTGAGCGCGCGCCTCCGCCGCGACCCCCGGCGCCGCTGCGCCCATCGCCGGTGCGGCCGCGGGCGCACTCGGCCCGGCAGCTGGCTGAGCCCCCACCTGCGGTTCGGCCACATCCTTGATGGCGGCGGCCAGCGATCGGGGGTTGAGGTCGTTGCGCTTTCCCGCGCCCTCTGCCGGGCTCGCCGCCCCCTCCGCGACAGTCGGCGCCGCCGTGGCCGCCCGGCTTTCGCCACGCGCGGCGGCCGCGCGCTGCTGAATGCGGGCGCGGGCTGCGGCGAGAAATTCTTCGGCCGAAGCGGCAAGGGAAAATTCAGGACCTGGTGGTGTTCCCGGCGCTTGGCCGGCGGCCGGGGTCGCGGCCCGTACCGGGGGCGATGTTGTGGTCGACGGCTTGAACCGCGCCTGGGCGCTTCGCTGCAGCGCCCGGATCGCGCCGTCGAAGGTCAAGCCGAGCGCCGTCAAGAGGCCGGCGGCGGCGCTCTTGCCATCGCCGACGGCGGCGGCCAGGACGATGGCGCCATCGATTTGGCGCCGGCGCGATTGCTGAGCTGCCGTCGTAGCGGCCTTGAGGACGCGCAGCAGATCGGCATCGGGGGCAAGGGTCGCCTCGCCCTGGGCGCGCATGTCCTCCAACAGCCCGCCCAGGTAGGCGGAAACATCGGCCCTGAGACGCGCGAGATCGATATTGGCCGCCTCCAGCATGACGGTAGCTTCGCTGTCCTCGGTCAGCGCCAGCAACAGATGCTCAAGCGTTACCAGCCGATGCGATTGCTCGCGCGCGAACCGGCGTGCGCGCTCCAGGCTCTCGCCCAGCTGCCCGGAGATGGGAAAGGATTTGAACTCGTCCGCAAAGGCTTGCGGCATCACTCACTCCCCAACGGGTGCAGGATCCCCCGAACTTCCAAGATCCACCGGCGATTTGATCGACCCCGCACCGAACCAGCGCCGGCGGATGACATGCAAGGATTCCAGCACTTTATCAACCTGGGCCAGCGTTGTGCAGTCCTGGCGGCTGCTTATGCGCAAATTCCATTGAGCCGCCGGCACGACCGATATAAGTGCTTAGGCAAGTCGGCATCATCGAGGCTGCCTAGCGATGTTGAAACCCGGGCCGGACACGAAACACGCGGGCGCGCCTGCGTCGGCGCACACGCAAGCGCGCATCCTGGCCGAAGCCCTGCCACATATGCAGCGCTACGACCGCCAAACCGTGGTGATCAAGTATGGCGGCCATGCCATGGGCGACCCGGCGCTGGCGGCGGCATTCGCGCAAGACATCGTGCTCTTGAAACAGGCAGGTGTGAAACCGATCGTGGTGCACGGCGGCGGTCCGCAGATCGCCGGTATGCTGAAGCGGCTGCAGCTGAAATCCGAGTTTGTGCACGGCCTGCGCGTCACCGACAAGCCAACCGTCGAAGTGGTCGAGATGGTGCTCGCCGGCCTGATCAATAAGGATATCGTGACCGCGATCAACCGCCACGGCGGTAAGGCGGTCGGCATTTCCGGCAAAGATGCCAATCTGATGATTGCCCGCAAGATCACCGAAATGCCCGATCCGCAATCGAACCTGATGCAGGCGGTCGACATCGGCTATGTCGGTGATCCGGCCGAAGTCAATCCGCACATTGTCGAGGTGATTTCGGCCTCGGACCTCATTCCGGTGATCGCTCCGGTGGGCATCAGCCGCGATGGTGAGACGCTCAACATCAATGCCGATACGTTCGCGAGCGCCTTGGCCGCGCGCATGCGAGCCAAGCGCCTGCTGTTGCTGACCGACGTGGCCGGCGTGCTCGACGACAACCAGCAGCTGGTGGCACAGCTATCGATCGAGGAGGCGCGCGCGCTGATCCGCGCCGGCACCATCAGCGGTGGCATGATCCCCAAAATCGAGGGCTGCATCGAAGTGGTTGAAGCCGGGGTCGAGGCGGTGGTCGTGCTCGACGGACGCGTACCGCATTGCGTGTTGCTCGAGCTCTTCACCCAGCACGGCGTCGGCACCTTGGTGAGCCGCAAGGCAAAGGTGGCTTGAATGCCCAGCGCGCAGCCAGCCCGGCGCACGTTCGACAACACGCGCGTGTGGATCTTCGATCTCGACAACACGCTCTATCCCATCGAGTGCAACCTGTTCGGTCAGGTCGACCAGCGCATGGGCGAATTCATCGCCCGCTTTCTCGGTGTCCCGTTCGAATACGCGCGGCACCTGCAAAAAACCTATTACCGGCAGTTCGGCACCACGCTGTGCGGGCTAATGCAGGTGCACCGCATGGACCCCAAGCCGTTTCTCGACTACGTGCACGATCTCGATCTATCCGGCCTGAGCGAGCATCCCGAGCTGGCCGCCCGCCTGCAACGGCTGCCGGGACGCCGGCTGATCTTCACCAATGGATCGCGTGCCCATGCCGAACGCGTTGCCGGCAAGCTCGGCATCCTCGATCTGTTCGAGGGCATTTTCGACATTTGCGATGCCGGTTACGTGCCCAAGCCGCAGCCAGCCTGCTACCATCATTTTCTTACGGTACATGGTGTCAACGCACCGCTGGCGGCCATGTTTGAGGACATGCCGCACAATCTGGAGGCGCCGCACGTCTTGGGTATGACCACGGTGCTGGTGCATGCGGCGCGCGATTTTCAGCATCCGGTGCAGCAAACCATCCGTGCCTGGGTTGAGCCGCCCGAGCATATCCACCACATGACCGACAATCTGGCGGGTTTTCTGGCCGGAATCGGCGCGGCGGCGGGGCGCGAGACCCTGGCCGTCGAGCCTGCCGGCGTCGTACCGCCCCCACCCGGAGTAGCCCCATGAGCGAGACCCTGTCGCGACTGCGTCCACTTCCCGATCACCGGCCGGCGCGGCCGATCGTCGAGGGTACGCGCATTGGCCACGTCCACCTCAAGGTCGCCGACCTCGAACGCGCCTTGGCCTTCTACTGCGACGTGCTTGGGTTTGAGGTAACACAACGGCGCCAGGGGGCTGTGTTCATCTCCGCCGGTGGCTACCACCATCATATCGCACTCAATACCTGGGAGAGCCTTGGCGGCTCGCCGCCGGCGGCTGGTACCACCGGGCTCTATCATCTGGCCATCCTCTATCCGACGCGCCGGGACCTCGCCGACGCCCTGCGTCGTGTGTTGGCGGCCGGGATCGAACTCGATGGCGCCAGCGACCACGGCGTAAGCGAGGCGCTCTATCTGCGCGACTATGATCAGAACGGCGTCGAGCTCTACTGGGACAAGCCGCGCGAGCAATGGCCGGTGGCCGCAAGCGGCGAACTCAGCATGACCAGTTTGCGGCTCGATCTCAGGAGCCTGCTGTCGGAACAGTGAGGTCGGTCCCACCCCAGCGCTGCGCGCGCTAGGGTAGAGCTTGCCTCTGACCCGGACTAGTCGGGCTTCGCCCGCGCCGCGTCACCTCGCCCTGGCTTCGCCTTGGGGTGGAGAGCGGCGGCAACTGGGCAAGCTCGGGGCCGGCGCGGCCTCGCGCTCAGCCGTGCCGCTGGCGGGCGAGCGCCGCACCCGCGGCCAACGCCCTCAACTTGGCATAGGCAATGTCGCGACGCATTGGCGCCATGCCACAGTTGGTGCAGAGCTGAATGCGATCGCTGGCAACGTACTTCGCCGCCTGCTCGGCAACCGCGGCCACGTCCTCGGCCGTTTCAATAGCATCGTTGGCGACATCGATGGCGCCCACCAGAATATCCTTTCCCTGCAACAGCCCGAGCAGGCTTACGGGAACGTTGGAGTTGCGGCACTCGACCGACACCTGCTTGATCCGGCTGTTGGCAATGGCAGGAAAGATCGTCTCGTACTGGCGCCACTCCTCGCCCAAGCTCGCCTTCCAGTCGATGTTGGCCTTGATGCCGTAGCCATAGCAGATATGCACCGCGGTGGTGCAGGTGAGGCCTTCGGCGGCGCGCTCAAGCGCCGCAATTCCCCAGTCGTTGACCTCGCCCATGAAGACATTGAAGGCCGGCTCGTCAAACTGGATAACGTCGACACCATCCTTCTCCAGCGCGCGCGCCTCCTCGTTCAAGAGCTCGGCAAAGGCGAACGCCATCTTCACTTTGTCGCCGTAGTAGCGGTCGGCAATGGTGTCGGTGATGGTCATCGGCCCGGGCAGGGTGAACTTGAGTTTGCGGCGTGTGTGGGCGCGGGCGAGCTGCGCTTCCGGGGCGTGCACGCGACCCTTGAGCCGCAGCGGTGCCACCACCTGTGGCACCATCGCCTTATAGCGATCGGCGCGGATGCCCATTTCCACCTTTTGCAAGGTATCGATTCCCTCGACGCGCTCCAGGAAACCGTGCACGAAGTGCTGGCGCGCCTGCTCGCCATCGCTGACGATGTCGATGCCTGCATCTTCCTGCTGCTTGATGGCGATCAGGGTCGCGTCCCGCTTGCCGTCCTCCAGCGCCTCCCCGTCGAGGCGCCAGGGCGCCCACAAGGTATTGGTCTCGGCCAGCCAGCCAGGCTTCGGCAGGCTGCCAGCGATGGTTGTTTCAAACATTCTTCCTCCCGAACTTTACGTCGGCTGTTTCCAGCGGCAAGGTGGCGCCATTATAACGGGGAAACGGCGCCACCAAAGCTGTTCGGCCGCGTGCCAGCAGCGGGTCGTCGCCCAGCCGAGGACGAAATTAAATGTTTGCCCCAACCGAAGCCGTGCGCTTTCTGGACGATGCCCACCGCAATCGTGATCGCTACCAGAACATTCCCGAAGCGATGGCGCCCGCAACCGTCGCCGAGGCCTATGACGTGCAGGAGGCCCTGTGCGCGCGCTGGGGCGAACGGTTGGGCCCGGTGGCGGGCCTAAAGATCGCCACCACCACCAAGGTCATGCAAGAGTTGATGGGGATCGACCATCCCTGCGGCGGCATGATCTTTGCCTCGCGCGTCTATTCCTCCCCCGCGCACCTGCGCAAGCAGGACTACGTCAATGTCAGGATCGAATGCGAGCTGGCGGTCAAACTTGGTCGCGATCTCGACGCCAGCGCCGAACCCTATACGCGCCAAAGCGTCCGCGGTGGCGTCGCGGCAACGATGGCGGCGTTTGAGCTGATCGAGGATCGCCATGCCGACTACAAAACCTGCAAGGCCCTGTCGTTGATCGCCGATAATGCCTGGAACGGTGGCATTGTCATCGCTGCGCCGAGGCCGCTGCCGGCGGCGCTCGATCTCAACGGCATCGCCGGTCGCTTGTCGCGCGACGGCAACCTCGTCGCCAGCGGCAAGACCGATGACCCGCTCGGGGCGCTAGCCTGGCTGGCCAACCTGGCGGTCGAGCGCCGCCGGCCGCTGCAAAAGGACATGATCGTCATCACCGGCAGCGTGGTGACAACGGTCGACATCGCCGCCGGCGAACGGCTCGACTTTGTGCTCGACGGAATTGGCGAGGTGTCGCTCACCGCAGCTTGAGGCGAGTTCTCCGATCACGGCTTAGCCAAAATGCTAAGCCGCCCCGCGGCTCTGCACCGGCACCGCCGCGGTGAATTTTTATTTTGCTTTACAAAGTCTTACGACCAAACGGCTGTCGCTTAAACTAAAGTCTAATATACTTTAGGGTGGGACGCCAAATTCCAGAGCTTGTGTCAATTGGTGAACGGCGCGGTTTCAGCCCGCGCATGCGCGCAATCTCGGGAGACGATACGCCTATGGCAACAACGCATGACGCCGTCTACGCCAATCGGCGGGGCGGGGCGATGACCGCTGACGAGAAGCTCGTCATTTTCGCGTCTTCGCTCGGCACGGTCTTCGAGTGGTACGATTTTTACATCTACGGTACCCTCGGGGTGTTCCTGGCCAAGTACTTCTTTTCCAACGTGCCAGCCAACGTTGGCTTCATTTTCACATTGCTGGCCTTCGCTGCCGGCTTCGCGGTTCGCCCGCTGGGGGCGCTGATTTTCGGGCGGATCGGCGACATCGTCGGGCGTAAGTACACCTTCCTTGTCACCATGACCTTGATGGGGCTCGGCACGTTCTTTATCGGTGTACTGCCGTCCTATGCGCAATGGGGAATTGCGGCGCCGGTGGTGCTCATTGCCTTGCGCCTGGTGCAAGGCCTGGCGCTTGGCGGCGAGTACGGTGGCGCGGCGATCTACGTCGCCGAACATGCCCCCGCCGACCGGCGAGGTTTCTACACCTCCTGGATTCAGACGACGGCGACGCTCGGCTTGTTCATGGCGCTGCTGCTGATTCTCGCCATCCGTAATCTGATGGGTGAGGCGGCATTCGCGGACTGGGGCTGGCGGATTCCCTTCCTGCTGTCGATCGTGCTGTTGGTGGTCTCGATCTGGATCCGGCTGAAGCTCAATGAATCGCCGATCTTTCAGCGCATGAAAGAAGAGGGTCGCACCTCCAAGCGGCCGTTGAGCGAAGCCTTTGGCCAGTGGTCGAACGCCAAGATTGCAATCCTGGCACTGCTGGGCGCGACGGCGGGCGAAGCCGTGGTCTGGTATGGCGGTCAGTTCTACGCGCTCTTCTTCCTCACCCAGACGCTCAAGGTCGACGCCACCACGGCGCAAATCATGGTGGCATTGGCGCTGGCGATCGGCACACCGTTCTTCATCATTTTTGGCTGGCTGTCGGACAAAATCGGGCGCAAGCCGATCATGCTGCTCGGGTTCCTGCTGGCCGCGGTGACCTATGCACCGATATCGCCGGTCAACATCTTCAAGGCGATCACGCACTACGCCAATCCGGCGTTGGAGCAGGCCTTGGCGACGGCGCCGGTGACGGTGGTGGCCGACCCGGCGGAGTGCTCCTTCCAGTTCAAGATGACCGGAACGGAGAAGTTCACCACGTCCTGCGACACGGCCAAGGCGGCGCTGGTGGCAGCGTCCGTGAACTATAAGAACGAGGAGGCGCCAAAGGGAACGCCGGCGGTGGTAAAGGTCGGCGAGGACGCGATTCCCGCCAGCCGCCCCGACTTCAACCAAACGCTGCTGGCGGCGATTGCGCGGCACGGCTATCCGGCCAAGGCCAATCCCGATCAGGTCAATCACGTGATTACGGTGCTGCTGCTGACGGTGCTCGTGATCTTCGTGACCATGGTCTACGGCCCGATTGCGGCTTGGCTGGTCGAGTTGTTCCCGACCCGCATTCGCTATAGCGGCCTGTCACTGCCCTATCATATCGGCAACGGCTGGTTCGGCGGCTTCCTGCCGGCGACGGTGTTTGCCATCGTGGCGGCGACCGGGGATATCTATTCCGGCTTGTGGTATCCGGTGGTGGTGGCCGCCATGAGCTTCTTTGTGGGGCTGCTGTTCCTGCCGGAAACCAAGGACGTCGACATCACGCGCTAGGGCAAGCGAATCGGCGAGACCGCACAGGAGGCGCCGGCTCCGGCGCCTCCTTCTTGTTTGGCGGCATGCCGGCTCAGGTAGCTGGCGCGGGCGGGCGTAGGCTCTTGGCGTGCCCGCGAACCCAATGCGAACCTAGTGCCCGGGCGCAAGATCGCAACGATCGCACCGGGCCGCGGCTCAATGTTCGCTGCGATGCGCGTTATAAAGGTCGATGGACGCCAAACATTTCGCTTCGTCCAGGCTCTCGGTGTGACCGAGGTACACCCATCGCGCCTCCTGCTCGCTCCATCGATAGGCCTGGCGATTGGCGGGATACCAGCGGACTTCGCGTGTCAGGCTGAAACCAGTCCCGCTTCGGTGCGTGACCGATGTGCTCTTATATCCGGAACTCACCTTGCTCCCCGATTCGGAGGGCCCGCAGACCTTGCATACCTGGTGAGCGGCATTGCGTCTCGAGGTCCGAGGCCGTTTTCCCCAGACCACCGCCTACCCGTCGCGGGCGCTAGCGGCCCTGGCGCGAAACCGAGCCGGCCAGCCGCCGTGCGGCGCGCACGGCCGGTCGACGCGCCCACGCCGCAAGCGATATTGTGAGGCCGCCGACATGCGGCCGATCACCAGCGGGCGCTTAAGCGCCGGGCTTATCGCAGGCGGAAGCGCAGACGATCGAGGAAGGCAGCGATGCGGGCGGCGTTGACCCCGTAGTCGCTCCTGCCGTGGCGGCTGACCGAACGCACGTCGATGCGACTTCCCCCGTCGCTGGCAGCCACCCTGATGACAATATCGTCGGTAAAGCGGAACCAGCGGCTTTGCTGACTGGCCTCGATGCGACCCGAGCCGGCGTCCGATGCAACGATGGTCCAGCCGGGCATCTCACGGGCAACGTCGAGGGCTCGCTGAAAAGCTTGCCCCACGGGCACAGCGGGTATCAGTGGCCGCAGATCAGGGTAGGCTGCCTTCTGCAGCGCCGCCAACTCGGGGCTGCGCTCGTCGACGCTGTTGGCAGCTTCCGCGGCGCGGGCGACCAATACGGCACTGAACGTCGGTGGATTATCGGTGTCCGTACTAATGTCGTGAATCGCCGGCAGATGCGTTCGTCGCAGGGCGTAGTGGGCGGGCAGATAGGCGAGCGCGACGCCCAGCGCCAGAGCCAGCACCAGCATGGCGAGTTTCGGCCGCCGCAGCTGCGAGCGGCCGACGCCGAGCGTGACGATCGACAGCATCACCGCTGCCGTGGCGATGCCGCCCGACATTGGCATCAGCCGGTAGAGGCCGAAGCCGTAACGCCACCACTCAAGATAGGTGCCAAGCGGGGCCAGACCGAGGAGGAGGAGGGCGAACGTCGCCAGGGCCAGCGCGACCAAAGGACCGGTATTGCGCAAATACATACTGACCCCGCCGGAATGTACGTCAGAGGTGGGTTCGAAATCCGGCACTTCAATATCCCCGTGAGAAAACAATCCTCTTGCAAAAACAATCGGATATTTGCCGAACCGCAGGCCAAGAACGATGGTGGCAACGCCCCGCCGGCCTCGCTGTGCCTTATGCTTTGGGCGGCCGGCACGCCGCGGCAGCGGCGGCAAGCCCAAGGCAGGTGTCGTCTCCAGGGCGTGGAGCACGCGGAAATGTCGCTATCAGCACACGATGGGATCGCGGTCGTCAAGCCGAGTCAAACCTACGTCGCCAAGGCCCACCATCACCAGGGGATTGAAACCATCGCCTACATGCTCGATGGCGAATGCGCGGTCTATTACGGCCACGATTTGGCGAACCGCGTTCTGGTTGGGCAGGGTGAGCAGTGCTTTGTCGCTGCCGATGTGCCGCACGCGCCGGACAACGAGAGCGGGAAGCCGTGCACCTGGATCGTGGTGCATTCCTCCGGCAAGCGATTCAGGATGGCATCGTGCTGCTGCCCGAGCTTGATGCCAAACTGGCGCGCAGGCTAGCTGGCCCGACATAAGCTCGATCGGCAGACTAACACGGGGCGCGTCCGGTTCCCCACCAGGCTTCATAGGGCAACGGCCATGGGTGATGGCGTCGGCCAAGGCCGGTCACCGGTGATGGCAGCCCGCGCTGCTCACGCATTCGCCGAGCGGTGGTGGAGGACGGAACACGGCGAGCGCCATGGGGTGTGCCGTGGCCCATGGTCAGCAAGCCAATGCGCCCCCAGCCCGTGCGGCCCGGGGGCGCATTGGTCCACCTTCTATTGGCCGGTGCTCTGACCCTGGCCGCCGCGATCCAGCGAATCCATGTTTTGCCACCATTGCGAGGAGCCTATCGGGTAATCATTGGGGTCGGTGTCGATTTGCCCGCGGTAGCCATAGCCGATCGGCGGCCCGTACCCGAAACTGCCGGGCGGCAAATAGTTGGCCGCCGGTCGATAACCATAGACGCGATTGGCGCGCCGACAGTGGCGAATGCCGTTCTCGACCCAGCAGACCCGAGCTGCGACCTGCGCAATCGCCGAACCGGCACCAGCGGCTGATGCAAGCTCCCTTGCTGTGCCCCCAGCAGGACCCGCTTGCGCGTTCGCAGCCACGGCTGTCACGGCGAACAGAGCGGCTGAAACCGGCAACCAAGATTTTACTGCCATGATGATCTCCTGTGCTGTGGACACGTCAGTGGTTTTGGGAGGAGCACGTTGCGTGCGCGCCAACTAGGCCTTGCCCCGGCGCAGGCGTCGATCCAGCACTACCCGCAGATCGGCGCAAAAAACTACCGAAATCACGAGGATGCGGGCGGGGTGAGGATGCGGTCGATGACGGCAGGGGTGAGGGGCGGCGACGCAGGCTGACGGCTAGCGGTTGCACGCCACGCGAGGTGGTTGGCGCCCCCCCGCAGCGGGCAAATGCTAGGCCAGTGGCCTGGTGGGCGTCTTTCGGCCTCGGCGGCATCCCCGCCCACGCCGGAGGCGAGGGCAAACGCCGGCGCATGCTTGGCTCAGGGGGCCAATCGCAATGGTCTGCGGTCCGGCGATTGCGGCATCACAGGGTGAGCCCGGTCTGGGCGTCCTTACTAACCTCTCAAGGACGCTCAGGCGCATCCTTGAGGGGGCTCAGGTGCCGCCGCCGAACACGAAACAAAAGATGATGCGGCCGATGTGGCAGACATGGCTGTTCATGTCGGGCGCGTGATAGGGGCGAACCTTTTCCGGTGACACGGGCACCCACTCGCCCTCCACATAGACCTCCACGCCGCCGCTCCGGATGCGAACGTTTTTGTCGTCAATGGGACTGCAATCCCTGGCGTTGCAACAGGAAATGCCCTCTCGCGTCACCCAATTTGAATAGAATTCCGCATGGTAGGTATCGTGGTCATGAGCCGCGACCTGGAACGGTGTGAGGCCAAGCGGCAAGCCGATCACAAGCGCAGCGGCGAGGGCAGACATGGGCCAACCGCGCGAACGCTCGATGGTCACGACCTTGGGCACGCCAGCTGCCTCCTTCCGCGACTAACCTCGGGGGCCGAGCGGCATTGCAAACCACGAGCCGCGTCTCGACGGCAAGCCGAGACATTGCTCCTTCTTGCGCCGCGATCGCTAGTTCAGCGCGCCGACAAAGCAGAATTTAGGCTCCCCAGTCACGCAGGTCGCGCGCCAGCACGTCACGGCTCAGTCCACGATGGCCGAGCTCGACATCGGAAAGGCGGGACAAATCATCGTAGGCGGCCGCCGCAGCGTAGTGGTCGGCGCAGGCTTTGAGCCATCGAGCCAGGCTTTGGCATAAGTGCCGGAAGCCGGTCTGTGCCGGTGCGGGCAGCGGACCCTGCGGCATTATCAAAAGGTTATCGTTGCTCTCGACAAGTCTGATTGCGTCCGTGCACCCAACCGGCGCATTGCCGTCCCAATGCGGGTTTTCCCTGAAGCCGGCGCGGTCAGTCGTGTACTCTGAAGCGAGCGTTTGGGTCATAGCCGATTCAGCCCCAAGGTGGAGTGCCGACTGTCAGACTACATAGTATGGCCCTCCGCTTCCCACCCGGAGAAACCCTGAGCTGGAAGGGCGCTAGCGTGCATCCTGGGAAATGCGGTTAATGGCGCGTTACGAAATCTTGCCCAATCGCGGGGACAAGCCGCCACGATTGCGCGCGACCGGCCGTGGGCCAGCGATGCATTTTCCTGCAGGTTTGCGCCGGCGGATTTGATTTGTCCCGCTTGCAGCGGCAGCACGATGTCTTGACAGCGCTTGCGATCGAGCGGACCGGCGCGACCAGGGTCGCCACCCCCGCGCTGCGTCAGCTGTCCCAGACCTTTTCGGGCATCGGCAGACCATTCCAGGTGGCGGGATCGATCGGCCGCTCAGGTGCAATATGAAGCTTGTCGGCGAGGATCCACATGAGTTGCCGCGCGTGCTGTCCCGCGTGCCATGTGGTGCGTTCCAGGTACTCGTGCCGGCTCACGTCACCGTAGTAGACATTTGCCTTGCTGGTCCAGTCGGTGCGGGTTTGCGCGCCCGCCCACCACCCGTCAAAGCGCCGACGCACATCGTGCCCATAGGCCAAAATCTCGGCAGCCGTCGTCCCCGGCGCCGGCACCCGATTGTATGCCGTCGCCTCCAGCGGGATGCCGTGCTCGTGCTCAAGGAAAGCGTCAACAACATTGAAGAGGTGCCACGTCAGCTGGGCGTAGGAGCGCGGTCGACCCGGCAGCTGATCACCGAGGCGGTGTTCAGGAATTTGCTGGAAAAAGCGCGCTGCTGCATCGAGCACGACCCCAATGCGCCGCGCCAGCTCGGCGGGGGGCAGGTGTTCGACGGTGCCCAGATCGATGCCAACCAGACGCGCAATGGCCTTGAGCGATTGGCCGTTCACCCAATCCCGGCCGCGCGCAATGACGGGCAGCTGTCGCGTCCCCAGCGCCAACAGCTCATCGAGCGCACCCTCGTCCGTCAGGACGTTGCGCGATTGAAACGGTATTTGGTGCTTGCCAAGGAACTCCTTAGTGCGCAGGCAGCTGGTTCAACCAGGCTGCCAATACACTTTGATGGGGTCTCCCGCAGGCGCGGTCGTCGGCGTCATTGCTTGCTACCTCTTGTGGGCAAGAAATCTAGCATCGCGGCCCAACCTTCACAACCGATCACCGAAACGCATGTGCCAACGCCGGGGCAGCACGACGGTCGCCATCCCCGCACGGCGGGCATGGGTGCCTCTTCGCATCGGATCAGCCCGGTTCGGCGATGCGCATCTAGCGTTGTTTGCTCGACGTGGCGTCGCGGGCCTCGTGGGAACGAGATCGGCGCCCCGTGCGTTCGCCCTCGCTGGGACCGACAATCGTGTGAGGCGTAGCATGCGAACAATTTTGCTCGCGGGGAGCCTTTGTGTCTTGACCTGGGGCGCGGTGGCACAGACGCAAGGAGCGCCTTCGGCTGGCGCGGCGTCTCCGGGCACCGCAACCGTGAGGCCGTCGACCCCGCCGTCAGCACCGGGCGCGGGCGCGGGGCCGCTGCCGACACCCGTGCCGAACTCGGCAAACGCTCCGTCATCGGCTAGCGGTGCAGCATCCCCACAAACGTCTCCTGCGGGAGCGCCAGCGCCAGGCGCGCCGGCGGGACCTGATCCAAACCTGCCGGCCACGGCGTCCGGCAGCTCCAACGCCTCGGGCCAAAGCGCGCGGACCGGGAAGAACCCGATCAACGAGCGCTATGCCGACTGCGCCAAGCTATGGGATGCGGGGACGCACATGACCAAGCGCGAGTGGTTGCGGACGTGTCGGCGCATTGAGAACCGATTGCAAAATCTCCAAGTCGAAAACATGGACGTCGATGTATCGGGGTCGAAGCCCCGCAGGTCCCGCAAGTCCTCTCCTGGAAGCGGTTGAGGCGCCTGCCGAGCCCGATGTGGCGCGGACGTGTCGCCACGGCAGGCGACGAGGGGTGTTGGGCGCGGCGGGGGGCCGGATGAACCGACCACGCCGGCGTTGAGGCAGGCACCGCTCCCCCGAACGATTGCGCTCGCTCGACCCCGCCGATCTTCGAGCCTGCTTCGCGCATGCGAACGCGGTGCGGGCGCAGGGGCTTCCCGGGGTCGGAAGCCTTGGCGTCGCGCGGCATTCGCGCGCAGCACGGAGGCAGTTTCCTGCTCGCGCGGAACCTGTCGGCGTTGTGCGACTTGACCCTGAAACAAGCCCGTAATGCACGAGTTCACGGAGGTAAGGTCATGAGCGTTACTTGGATCAGCAAATCCGGCGTCGGCTCTACGATGGCCGCGGCGCTGGTGGCGATGACGATCGCCGCTTGGCCAGTTGCGTCACAGGCTGGGCATGGACACGATGGGCACGGCGGTGGCGGCGGCGGTGGCCACGGCCACGTCGGAGGCAATTTTTCCGGTGGCCACGGTGGCGGCGGAGTGAGAAGCGGCAGCTCGCACTTTTCGGGCGATCGCAGCTTCGGGTTCAGAGCGGGTGGCGGCCATCATCGTCACTTTCGCAATCGCAACGGCGTAGCCTTCGGCTTTTATGACGATGGCTATGGCTACGGCACCAGCTGTGAATACTATCGCCAGCGGGCCCTGGATACGGGCCGCGGTTACTGGTGGCGGCGCTATCGCAACTGCATCGAATACTAAACCCAGACGCAGTTCGATGTTGTTGCCGGTCCTGGCCCTCACGCGACTGAGGGCCGGGGCCTGTTGCGGGCAGCAGGCCCGCTGCCCGCTAATCTCGCGCCGGTTAGTGCAGAGTGCGCTGGCTTCGTTGTGGATGGTGGCGACGCCCCCGCCGGTTGGTTGTCAGAACCCGAGAGATGTTCCTGGCGGTCCACGGCCGGCCAAATCCTGGCGTCGTCAGGCCTCTTGCATTGAGCGCCCGCGCCAACATGGTTTGCGTCTTCAAGCCGCGCCGTTTGAGCCGGCGGATCACCCGCACGGCTTCTTCGGCACGCCTGGCGTAAAGCGCGGTGCCGGCGTTCACCGTCGCCGCAGGATGCTGACGCCGATGCCGGCGCATGAGAAGGTAAAGCTTATGGGCATTCCAGCGTCCATGCGGTGGACGGATGCCCTGCCGGTTCAAGACCGAGGCCAGATCGGCATACCTGGTCACACCCGACGCGCGGAGCTCATCGAGCAGGAAGCCAAGCTCGGCCGGGGCCGCTGTTTGACCGCGATTGCCTGTGCGCATGCGAAATTTGGCTCAAGGGGGGTGATCTCGATCTATCCAGATATGGGGACCACAGAGCGAAATTGCGAGGGGACGCTGAGGCGAGCGCAACCGCTGCCTTACCGCAGCGGGGTCTGGTGGCCGCAATCGGTGCGGCAAACCCGTTTGGAAAGCTTTTCCCGTTGCGCGCCGGAGGTGCCCTTGATTGCCAGCACTCGGCCAGCGAGGCTGCGGGCGCCCGGCGCCAGGGGTCGCCCGTCCTTCTTGTCTTGCGCCGCTGCGGCCCCCATCTTCGTGCTCCAATGAGGGAGACCCCGGTTATGCAGGCCACCACCCAGGGACCGATGTCAGCTGGCACCGCGGCAGCGGTCGTGCGGCTGGAGGCATTGGCCCGTCTCATGGACGGGGCCTTTGTGCTGCCTGGCACCAACATCCGGTTCGGGCTCGATGCCCTGATCGGACTGATTCCGGTCGCGGGTGACCTCATTGCAGGCGTGGTCTCAAGCTACCTCATTTGGGAGGCGCGACAGCTCGGGGCACCGCGGTGGCTTATTGCCCGCATGATGGCCAATACGCTGATCGATACCGCGGTCGGCGCCATTCCCGGCGTCGGCGATGCTTTCGATGTGCTGTTCCGCGCCAATATGAAGAACATGGCGCTGCTTCGCCGCTACCTGGAAAAGCGCGGCCTCGCCCGTGCAGCGGGGCCGATCATCGAGGGAACCGCCGTTCGCATCGCCTGACGGCTTTGAGGGGCGGCCGTGTGGCTTCGCCCAACCGGCGGCTTGCGAACGGCGAGGGTCCCGTCAGAAGTTCAGGTAGAGGTTAAAGCCGCGGTGGCGCCTGCGGCGCCGGTACGGCCAGCCACCGTAATAGCGGCGTCGGTAGTAACCCCTCCGATAGGAGGGACCGCCCCAGTATCGCCGTCTCCGCCTCCAGGCGTTGGCGGGCTTGGCGCTGGCGGCGAGCGCCAGCCCCGAAAGTCCAGCAACGCTCACGGTTGTGGTCGCGAACGACCCGATCGAGGCCACGCTATACATCACGAGCATGGTGGCGACGGCCACGCCGCGGATCAGCCCGCGGCGGAGACCCTGGCTGACCACACCAACGGCGTTCATCAGTTGCGTTAAACGGCCTGCGCTTTGGATGCTACTGTGCTTCACACTGCACCTCCGCGAATGTTGTGGCGCCAACACGCGCCCACCCTTCCGGTTGTTTGTGCGGTGCCCGCGTCCCCCGAGCGTGGCAACGGTCTTGGAGCCTCTGCCACGGCGGACACCGACTGCTTTTGCATTGTCAGTTCAGCACTCACCCTATTGACTTCACGGACAATCTTTGTCGGCAACGCGGAACCCCGGCTCCGGTTCCCTGAGCGTTGCTATTCATCTTCGAGCCGCAATCATCTTACTATTGCTGAGGCAAGGTGAACAGAAGCTGACTGCATGCTACGTCGCAAACCAACGATCGAGGCCCCAGCCGAGTGATGCCAGAGAAAAAGCACACCTACGTCCTTGGCATCAATGCCTACGACCACGACGTCAGTGCTTGCCTGTTGCGTGATGGTGCGATCGCATACGCCATCACCAAGGAGCGCATCACGCGCGAGAAGCACGACACCGGGTTCATGCAGGAGGTGGTCGATTATTGCCTGGGCGCGGAAGGCATCGCGCTCGCCGACGTCGACCTCATCGTGCGTAATTGTTATGTGCTGGCGCTCGAAGACCTGGAAACGCGGCTGCTCTACGAGAACATCCCCGAATTCATGGACACGGAGGAACGGACGCAGGCGCAGAAAAGCGAGCTGTTCCGCCCCAATTCGCCGAGAGTGGTAACCGTTTCGCACCACCTTGCCCACGCCTACAGCGCTTTTGCCGCCTGTCCGTTCGAAGCCGGTGTCGTGATGGTAGTGGATGGCGTGGGCAACTACGCCAGCGATATCCACGAACCGGGTCAGCTGACCGACGGCGTCAATCGGCTGGCACGCGAGTCCGAAAGCTACTACCGGTTCAGCGGTTGCGAGCTGACGCCGCTGCGCAAGGCATGGCTGGAGCCGGTGCGCGGCTTTCTAAGCGATGAGTTCTACTTCATGCCGGGTCTCGGCGCGCTCTATAGCCGGGTCTCCAGCTATATTTTTGCCGACTGGAACAAGTGCGGCGAGGTGATGGGTTTAGCCCCCTATGGTCGACCCGATCGTGAACAATCGATGATCAAGCTCACCGGCGGCGTGCTCGACGTTCCCCAGTGGACAGCCGATTTTGACAAGCCGTGGTTTCCGGAAATCGACCGCGATTGGGAGCAGAGCGCGTCGATGCGCCATTGGCAGGATATGGCCTGGCGCGTGCAGAATGATACCGAGACCGTGCTGCTCGACCGGGCCATTTGGTTGCGGGAAACGACCGGTGCACGCAACCTCTGCATTGCCGGCGGTGTCGGCCTCAACTGCGTCGCCAACGGACGCATCCTGCGCGAGGCCGGTTTCGACAACGTTTGGATCCAGCCGGCGGCCGGTGACGACGGCATCGCCATTGGCTGCGCCTACTACGGTCATCTTGCGATCCAGAAACAACCGCGCTCCTTCGTCATGGACCACGCCTACCTGGGCGTCGAGTATTCGCAGCAGGCTGCGCGCGCCGCGCTCGCGAAGCCCTTCGTGCGGTTGGAGACGACGACAACGGACAGCAGCGACATCTGCGCGGATGCGGCGCGGCTGCTCGCGGGCGGCAACGTCTTGGGATGGTTTCAGGGCCGATCCGAATTTGGACCGCGCGCCCTCGGCAATCGCAGCATCCTTGCTGACCCGCGCCCGGCGGAGATGAAGGACAAGCTCAACAAGCGCGTGAAGCACAGGCAAGCCTTTCGGCCATTTGCGCCGGTGGTCCTGGCGGAGCGCGCCAATGAGGTGTTCGAGGGCGACGTGGAATCGCCGTTCATGCTGCTCGCCCAGCGCGTTCGCCACGACTGGGTCCACAAGATCCCCGCCGTCGTGCACGTGGATGGCACGGCACGTGTACAGACGGTGCGAGAACGACAAAACCCGCGCCTCTACCGCTTGCTGCGGGAATTCGAGGCACTGACCGGCGTACCGGTGCTGCTCAACACCTCGTTCAACGTCAAGGGAGAGCCGATTGTCGAGACACCCGATGATGCCGTCGAGTGTTTCCTGGCCACCGGCATCGACCATCTGGTGCTGCATGACACCTTGATCTCCAAGACGGCTTGGCACCGGCTATTGTCGCCGCTGATGCGGGCGTCGGCGGACGTCGCCTCGATTGTGCGCGCTGGCATGCACGCGCAGTGATGCTGCCTTGGTTCGCTGGTCCGGCGCGGCCACGGGGCGTGAGACCCGCCCGGTCATGAGGTAGCGTGGGTCGAGATCGGTGTCGATGGCAGGGAGGCCGCTTGCCGCGCTTGCGCGGGCAGCGGCGCTAGCTGGCGTCGACGCCGGTTGCCGTGGCGGGTAGCTCGCTCCACCCTCGTCGCTCAGCGCCCACAAGGCGGTTGGTGATGGCAGGCACCAGCAACCAGCACATGGCCGTACATAGGGCGCCAATCCCCACCAAAATCTGGAACGCCGATGCATAGCCCCACGTCGTCGACAGGGCATCGTAGATCGAGCCACCGAGGCCCTGGGAGAGCGAGACGCTCAGATTGGATAGCGACATCAGCAGGGCAAAGGTGGTTCCCGCCGTTTTCGGGTTGCAAACCCGGGCTGCAAGATCGAGTTGGGTTAGTTGTGCCAGCGCGTATGCGATCCCAACCAAAAGGCTGACGACAATGCCGCTCGCGGCGTCGCGATATCCCCAATAGCCTATTGTGGCGAGGACCCCGGCTAGGATCGAGCCGTGGATCATCCAACGGACGGGGATCCTGCGGCAGACGAGGCCATAGAGGATGCTGCCCAGCACCACGCCGACCGCCTGCCACGAGGTCAGCGCGCCAACAAACTGGTCGCTGAATTTGAGCGATGCGGTCGAGTAGTAATAGAGAACCGTCGACGAGAACGGATTGAAGTTCAAAAGCAGCAGAAAGGCGCCGATCGCGAGGATGCCGGGCTGGCGAATCGTCTGCCACATTTGGCGAGCGGCATCAGCAAGCCGGTCGGCGCCGATCGCTGTTGCGTCTTGACCGTGCGGCGCTGCGGCAAGGTAGCTGGGGCTCGTTGGCGGATCGTGCACCAGCAGCCAGACCGCGAGAAAACTCACCCCGCACGCCAGCCCGGCGATGAGAAAGCCCAGCTGCTGCATGCCCCATTGACTGAGCGCACCGCCAACGACGCCGGTCAGGATGGTGGCCCCGTATAGGCTCGCCCATTGGATCGACTGCAGGCGGCCCGTCATGCCGCGCGGCTGGCCGGCTTCGACCATCAGGGCGTCGACGACCACGTCGGAAAAGGCGATGGCCACCGCTGGTGGCAACAGCAGGATCAGCAGCAAGGTCGCCCGGTCGGAACCGAGGGGCAGGAGGTAGATGGCCATCATGCCGACAAACGCCACCGCGGTCGTGAGCAGCAGATAGCTCCGGCGCCGGGAACCAGCCAGGGGGACAAAATCGGTCAACAGTCCGTAGAGCGGCTTGACGGTCCAGGGAAGGGAAAGCGCGAACGCGAACCAGGCTGCGGCCGCTGCCGAGTGCTCCCAGTGCCTGAGCAATGATTGCGTGGGTTGGGCCAAAAGTCCGTCGGTTGGTTCGACGATCCCTTGCACGAAATAAAGTACGCCGAACAAAACGCCCAAACCGAGCATTGATCCGCCACTGTCGGCGGCTGATTGCGGGGCCTCTCGCCGCGTGCGCAGGTGCCGAAGGCGGAAGCGGCGCAGGCTAGCTTGAAGGTCCATGTCTGCCCGTGGGCTTCGGTCCTGCCGGCCCGGTGCCGGCGGCAGCGCGCGCTGCGGCCGTTCGCGATCTTCTACTTCAATGCGTCGTGCGGCGGCGTCAAAACGAAGGGCGCCGTCCAAGGAGCGGGCGCCCTTCGTGGGATGCTACGCCCACGGCGGTAGAGCAATGGGCCGGCATTTGCCCCCCAAGCTGAGCTTGCCAAAAAAATTGCGACCGCGCGCCGTCGCAGCATGGAAAGCCCGTGCATTTGCACCGCCCCTGTGGCTGCCCGGCTACCACGCTTGAGCCACAAGACATCGGCCGGCAGCCCGCAAAGGCTCGCCAGCAGGCTCAACTGGCCGCTCGGCGCCGGCACCGTCCCGAGCCGGCTAGAGACGGGCCTGGTAGGGCCCGCGGCCAACCCAACCGCCCACGCCGACGCGCCGGCCGCCAGCAACTCCGCCGGCCAGATTGCACGTGGGTAGGCCACTGTGCGATCTCGGCGCGACTGCATCGCACGCGCCTACACCTGAAACGTCCAACGCGAATCGCAACGCACCGTCCGGATATCGGCCTATCGTTGATCCCAAATATCGATCCGGTTCGATACGCCTTTGGTCCCGATCTCTGCACATCAGCCCCCGTACCAAAGGCTAATCAGGCCAAGACCTTAAGCGCATTGCGGAGGTCAATCAGTATTCAGATAATCAAGCGCCGACGAGCGTAGCGCAGTGCGTGCCCCAACTCGCCTGTCGCGATCGTCGGCCGGTTTTGCCTCTGGCTCCCAGCGCTCCAACGGGAGCCAGCTTTTTTGTGGCAATCGGGCAGGGTGTGCGAGCTGCGTCGGCGTTGCGCGCCGGTGAGACGCACGCCGGGATGGCCGCCTGAAGGCAAGCTTGCCGCCTCACCTGGGCCCGGCGGCGCATGGTCCAAGATGCTTCGTGCTCACAACCTGAGCATCCCAAGGGCATCGCCATCGCCGGCGGTACGCTGTCTCGGATTGCCGCTTTGCGCGCCATCGGACGAGCGGCCAACCGCGACGCGCAAACCTGGGTGGCCCGGCCGCTGGTGCGACGTCAGATCAGGTTGAGCGTTTGGATTGCAGTAGTTTTCGGCGCCGCCGATTTTCCTGCCAGGAGAACCAAAGCAAGATCACCACGAGCAGCGCGGTGAACGTCACGAAGCCATAGGCGAGAGCCAGGTACAAGGGATGCCTCCCTGTCACACCAAAGGGTCCTCTCGCGGTCGGCAAGAGGTGGTACGAAGAACGCAAGGCTGACGAGCAGCCTATCGT
>DATFXD010000261.1:0-20071 GCA_035258605.1 Hyphomicrobiaceae bacterium
CCGCCGTCAGACCATAGGTCCAGGCCACGCCCTCGCGAGCGCTGCGAACGTTGGAGGGCACACGCAAAAAGTAGCGCTTGCGCGAGCCGTCGGCCTCCGGGGTACCATTCTGGACCTCGACGGCGGTCCACGAACCGATGGTTACGCCGCGGAAGCTCCAGAACTTTCGCCACAGGATCCCGGTTTCGTCCTCCGATACCGGCACCAACGCCGCACGCTTGACGAAACGTTCGGGCGTCATGATTTCGATCATGCAGTTGCGGAGCGCGGGATCAAAGGTT
The DNA here is from genome assembly GCA_035258605.1 of Hyphomicrobiaceae bacterium. GTDB lineage: Bacteria > Pseudomonadota > Alphaproteobacteria > Rhizobiales > Hyphomicrobiaceae > AWTP1-13. The sequence continues at coordinate 282 of DATFXD010000261.1, forward strand.
GCCGCGATGCTTGAGGGCGAAATCTGGTGCGATTGTTCGATCAGCCAGGCTGGGATCTCAACCCCTTTCCAGGCGAAGACACACCAGCCGTCGGGGTAGCGCACCGCGGGCCCATCGGCGCTGTGCAATCGGCCGCGGGCGTCGGTCCTGATGAGGTCGGGATGCTCGGACAGCCAACAGATGTTCTCGTGCGCCACGATCCAGCTTGCGTGTCTGGCAATGGTCCAAAGCCCCAACAGCGGCTGGCTCGGCTCTTGCCACAACCGGACGTCGTGCAGGAACTGGTAGACGGCCAGCGACTGAAGTTCGGGCGGGGTAACGGCGACGTCGGCAAAGCTTGAATGGGGAAGCAGGCGAGGGCCGCCGCCCAGCCGCTGCGCCAGATGTCGCATTCGAACCGACAACCGACCGAGAGCCGCATTGGCCGCCGTCGTTGCCACGCCGCTGAGCGCCGCACTGGCCGCCTTCAGTGCCGCGTAGTCACCAAGCGGGCCGCCTGGCCGATCGGTTGCGGGCTCCGCGGCCGCAAGCAGCTGCTCTTTCCAAAACATTTCCGCGAGCATGGCAACCCGCCCCGCGATTGCATCAAACAGCAGCGGCTTTACATTGGCCCCGATGTCGTCGTGCCCGCGCACGGCCGCCAGGCGCTGGGCGATCTGAAGCGGTCCGCCGCACCACACAATGCGCCGCGGCGGTGGCAGTCCGGCAGCGGCATAGGCCAGGCGAACGGCCGCTGCGGCGGCGGCGCGGTCGCAACTGCCGCCCGCCAACTGCAGCCGCGCCCAGTGATCGAGATAGGCGCCAACGCCCTCCGCATCGCCAGCAAGCAGTTTTTGGTCGAGCATGCGACTTAGTCCTCGCGGGTATCAAAGTCTGCGTCGTAGAGGCCGACCTCGGTCGGCTCCAGCTCGCGCTGTCGGCGGATGCGATAGGTCCCCTCCGCTAGGATGAGCGGTGCGTGCTCATCGTGCTCCAAGCGAGCGCTCGGGCTCTTGACTTGAACGTGCCCCAGATAGAGGCGGGGCGGGATTTCGCGCGCCAGGCGATCGTCGCGGAACAGCTGAACGGTGCCAAACAACCGATGGCAATGGCCGCTCTGCTCGCCGACGGCGATGGTCAGGTAGCCATCCTCAACGCATGTCGAGAGCTTCGAGGCGCGGGTGGGATCGGCAACCCGCTCAATCAAGATGTCGCCTTGCGCACACAGACGGGGCATTGGCCAGTCTCCGGTAACGAACGCGGGTTAGACACGAGCTGGCCGGCGATGGAGCGGACAACATGGTTGGGCTCGCTGGGCGCCGGGGCTTGTCGATGCGCCGTAACATCCGCGTTTCGACATATGAATTCGAGAGGGGAGAGCGCACTTTGGCATAAATGCAAAATAAAGCTTGGTGCGCACTCGCGCTCGCTGGCGCACGCGCCACCGAGCGTCCGCCGGCGCCGCAAACGCCCGCCATCAGCTGGCATCTGCGCCGGGCGCTCTACACCCATTTGAGGTGCGGCCCGACATCTCGGCATAAGTCATGCCTACGCTGAAGCTGGCTGTCTATATGCGATCTTTATGCCAAAGCCGTTGGCGCCATCTCGATTTCCTATGCGCTCCGGCGCAACTATCCCGCAGCTCGCCGTCGAGCTTGGCAGTGGCGATGCCGCCCCGAGGCAGGCGTCGTGGCATGCAGCCTGAACGGGAGCCTTGAGCAGGATTGGCCTGGGAGCACTTCAAATGCTCGATCTCGTGTTGCTGGCGCTTGGTTTCGGGTTCTTTGCGCTCTCCATTGCTTACGCCTTCGGCTGCGACCGACTGTAGGAGACACCCACATGAGCCTCGAACTGATCCTCGGGGGCGCGGTGACCGTGGCGCTCCTCGTCTATCTCACTTGGGCCCTGCTGCGGCCGGAAAAATTCTGACGTTGTCGAGGAGCTCGCAACCCATGACCCTGATCGGATGGGTACAAATTGTCATTTTTTGCGCGATCATCGTCGCGCTGGTGAAACCGCTCGGCGGCTATATGACGCGCGTCTTCAATGGCGAGCACACCTTGCTGTCGCCCGTACTGCAGCCGGTAGAAGGCCTGCTGTATCGGGCCGGCGGCATTGACACGACGCGCGAGCAGCACTGGCTCACCTACACGCTCGCGATGTTGCTATTCCACATCGCCGGCTTTGTGCTGCTGTACGCGCTGATGCGGCTGCAGGGCGTGTTGCCGTTCAATCCAGCCGGGCAATCGTCGGTGTCGCCCGATCTGTCGTTCAACACTGCGGTCAGCTTCATCACCAACACCAACTGGCAGAACTATGGTGGCGAAAGCACCATGTCCTACCTGGTGCAGATGCTGGGGCTGACCCACCAGAACTTCCTCTCGGCCGCCACCGGCATCGTGCTGGCGCTGGCGCTCATCCGCGGCTTTCAGCGCGCGTCGATGGCCACCGTCGGCAACTTCTGGGTCGATCTCACCCGCTGCACGCTCTACATCCTGCTGCCGATCGCCATCGTCTTCACGTTGGTTCTGGTTTGGCAGGGCATGCCGCAGACGCTCGGCCCCTACGTCGACGCCACCACCCTCGAAGGTGCCAAACAAACCATTGCGGTTGGTCCGGTCGCCTCGCAGGTGGCCATCAAGATGCTCGGCACCAACGGCGGCGGCTTCTTCAATGCCAATGCCGCGCATCCGTTCGAAAATCCGACGGCGCTCAGCAACTTCCTGCAGATGCTGTCGATCTTCGTCATTGGCGCCGCCATGACCAACGTGTTTGGCCGCATGATCGGCAACGAACGCCAAGGCTGGGCCATCCTGGCGGTGATGGGGATATTGTTCGTTGCCGGCGTGGCGGTCTGCTACTGGGCCGAGGCGCGCGGCAACGATGCCCTTACCGCCATGGGGCTCGGCGGTGGCAACATGGAAGGCAAGGAAGTCCGCTTCGGCATCGTCGCATCGGCGCTGTTTGCCGTCGTCACCACCGCGGCGTCGTGCGGTGCCGTCAATGCCATGCATGATTCGTTTACTGCGCTCGGCGGCATGATCCCCCTCATCAACATGCAGCTCGGCGAGATCATCGTCGGCGGCGTTGGCGCTGGCCTCTACGGCATGCTGCTGTTCGTCATCATATCGGTGTTCGTCGCCGGCCTGATGGTGGGGCGCACGCCCGAGTACGTCGGCAAGAAAATCGAGGCCAAGGAAGTCAAGATGGCGATGCTCGCCATTTTGATCCTGCCGCTCATGTACCTTGGCTGGACCGCAGCCGCGGTGGTGATCCCGCCGGCGGTGGCCTCGATGGCCAACCCCGGACCGCACGGCTTTTCAGAGGTGCTCTACGCTTATACCTCCCAGACTGCCAACAATGGGTCCGCCTTCGCCGGCCTCACCGGCAACACGCTCTGGTACAACATCACCGGCGGGGTGGCGATGCTGGTCGGCCGCTTCTGGATGATCATCCCGGCCATGGCCATCGCCGGCTCGCTGGCGGCCAAAAAGACCGTGCCGGCATCGGTGGGTACCTTTCCGACCACGGGCGGACTGTTCGTCGGGTTGGTGGTCGGCGTCATTCTCATCATTGGCGGGCTGACGTTTTTCCCGGCGCTGGCGCTTGGGCCGATCGTTGAGCATCTGGCGATGACGTCCGGCACGCTGTTCTCGTCCAATTAGCTTTTGGAGCTGTGTTGCCATGGAAAGCTCGATGACCCGCAAGGGGATGCCGGTTTCGGCCTTGCTAGACCCCAAGATTATCTGGCCGGCGATGGCATCAGCCGTGCGCAAGCTCGACCCGCGGACACTGATCAAAAACCCCGTCATCTTTGTGCTCGAGGTGGTGACGATATTGACCACCGTCATCCTCTTTCGTGATCTCGTGAGCGGCGGCAGCAACCTTGGCTTCGAGTTCCAGATCGTGCTGTGGCTGTGGTTCACCGTGCTATTTGCCAACTTTGCCGAAGCCATTGCCGAGGGCCGCGGCAAGGCGCAGGCCGACGCCCTGCGTCGGCAGCGGACCGAGACCCAGGCGAAGCTGCTCAAGGCCGCCAATTCGCGCGACTACGCGCTGGTACCCAGCACCAACCTTAAGGTCGGCGACATGGTGCTGGTCGAGGCCGGGGACTACATCCCCTCGGACGGCGAGGTGATCGAAGGTGTCGCCTCGGTCAACGAAGCCGCCATCACCGGCGAATCGGCGCCGGTGATCCGCGAGGCCGGAGGCGACCGCTCCGCCGTCACCGGGGGCACCCAGGTGCTGTCCGATTGGATTCGCGTACGTATCACCGCGGCACCGGGCTCAACCTTTCTCGACCGCATGATCGGCCTGGTCGAGGGGGCGGAGCGGCAACGGACCCCCAATGAAATTGCCCTCAACATTCTGCTGGCTGGGCTTACCATTATCTTCGTATTCGCCACCGCGACCCTGCCGAGTTACGCCAGCTACGCCGGCGGCAAGATTTCAATCGTCGTGCTGGTCGCCCTGTTCGTGACCATCATTCCCACCACCATCGGCGCGCTGCTGTCGGCGATCGGCATTGCCGGCATGGATCGGCTGGTGCGCTTTAACGTTTTGGCAATGTCGGGCCGTGCCGTCGAGGCGGCGGGCGACGTCGACACTTTGCTGCTCGATAAGACCGGCACCATTACCCTGGGCAACCGGCAGGCCACCGAATTCAAACCGGTGCGTGGTGCCTCCGAACAGGAGCTGGCCGACGCCGCCCAGCTTGCTTCGCTCGCCGACGAGACGCCGGAAGGGCGTTCCATTGTAGTGCTTGCCAAGGACAAGTACGGCATCCGTGGCCGCGACATGGCCGAGCTCAACGCCAAGTTCGTGCCGTTCTCCGCGCAGACGCGCATGAGCGGGGTCGAATTCGGTACCACCTCGATCCGCAAAGGCGCCGTCGACGCCATCCTCGGCTTCCTCAATGGCAGCACGCCCGCCGCCGCCACCCGGTCGGCAGCCGCGCTGGCCCTGAAGCCCAGCGTCAGCAGCGAGGCGATGCGCGAGCTACAAGCGCTCGCCGACGGCATCGCCAAGACCGGCGGCACGCCGCTGGCGGTTGCTCGCGACGGCAAGCTGCTCGGGGTCATCCATCTCAAGGACATAGTCAAGGGCGGCATCCGTGAGCGGTTCGCCGAGCTGCGGCGCATGGGTATCCGCACCATCATGGTGACCGGCGACAATCCAACGACCGCGGCGGCCATCGCCGCGGAAGCCGGCGTCGACGACTTTCTCGCGCAAGCGACGCCGGAGGACAAGCTGAGCTTCATCCGCGAGGAGCAGGCCAAGGGCAAGCTGGTGGCGATGTGCGGCGACGGCACCAATGATGCGCCGGCGCTCGCCCAGGCCGATGTCGGCGTCGCCATGAACACCGGCACCCAGGCGGCGCGCGAGGCCGGCAACATGGTCGATCTCGATTCCAATCCGACCAAGCTGATCGAGGTGGTGGAGATCGGCAAGCAGCTGTTGATGACGCGCGGCGCGCTAACCACGTTTTCCATTGCCAACGACGTGGCCAAGTACTTCGCCATCATCCCGGCGATGTTCCTCGCCTTTTATCCACAGTTGCAAGCGCTCAACATCATGAACCTGGCAACGCCGCAGAGTGCCATCCTGTCGGCGATCATCTTCAATGCCTTGATCATCGTGGCGTTGATCCCGCTATCGCTCAAGGGCGTCGCCTATCGTCCGATCGGTGCCGGCCCCCTGCTCAGACGCAACCTGTTAATCTACGGCCTCGGCGGCATCATTATTCCCTTCATCGGCATCAAGGCCATCGACCTCCTGGTTACGGCCCTCAACCTCGCTTGAGGAGACAGTCATGTGGAAAGAAGTGCGCCCGGCAATCGTCTTGCTCCTTGCCCTCACCGTGATCACCGGCCTGATCTACCCCCTGGCCATGACCGGCGTGGCGCAGGTGCTGTTCCCGCGCCAGGCCAACGGCAGCCTGCTTGAGCAAGATGGCAAGGTGGTTGGCTCCGCCCTGATCGGTCAGCTGTTCAGCGGTGCCGGATACTTCCACGGCCGGCCGTCCGCGACCAATACGCCGGACCCCAACGATGCCAGCAAAACCGTGGACTTGCCCTACAACGCGGCCAATTCCGGGGGTTCGAACCTGGGACCGACCAACAAGGCGCTGATCAATCGCGTCAAGGCCGACGTCGGCAAGCTGCAGGAGGAAAATTCCAACGCGCCGGTTCCAATCGACTTGGTTACCACCACCGGCAGCGGCCTCGACCCGCATATTACGCCGGAGGCGGCCCAGTTTCAGGTGCCGCGCATTGCCAAGGCCCGGAATTTGCCCGAGGATCGCCTGCGGCAGCTGGTCGACGAGCACATCGAGGGCCGCACCCTGGGCCTTCTCGGTGAGCCTCGCGTTAACGTTTTGGCTCTCAACATGGCGCTGGATCGGATAGCACACTAGATATTGCGCCCAGAACCACGCGACCCAGGCGAGGCATGGCAGAGCAGCGGAGCGAGCTTGAGCAACGTCCGTCGCCCGACGCCTTGCTGGCCGAAGCGCGGCGCGAGGACAAGGGCGGCGTCGGCCACCTCAAGATCTTCCTCGGCGCGGCACCCGGCGTCGGCAAGACCTACGAGATGCTGCTGTCGGCGCGCGCCAAGCTGAAGGACGGCGTCGACATCGTTGTCGGTGTGGTCGAGACGCACGGCCGCCAGGAAACCGAGGCGCTGCTCGAGGGCCTCGAGATCATCCCCCGCAAACCCACCGTTTATGTCAACCGCATCCTCAACGAATTTGATATCGACGCGGCACTGAAGCGTCGACCCGACCTGATCCTGATCGACGAGCTGGCGCACACCAACATTCCCGGCAGCCGTCACCCCAAACGCTATCAGGATGTAGAGGAGCTGCTCGACGCCGGCATCGACGTCTACACCACCGTCAACATCCAGCACGTCGAGAGCCTAAACGACGTGGTGGCGCAGATCACCCGGGTCCGCGTGCGTGAGACGGTGCCCGATGCCATTCTCGACCGTGCCGACGCCATTGAGCTGGTAGATCTGACACCCGATGATCTCATTCAGCGCCTCAAGGAAGGCAAGGTCTACGTTCCAAAACAGGCCGAACGGGCGCTGAAGTACTATTTTTCGCCCGCCAATCTGACCGCCTTGCGTGAGCTCGCCTTGCGGCGTACGGCGGAACGCGTCGACGAGCAGCTGCTCGAGCACATGCGCGCCAGGGCGATCCGTGGACCATGGGCGGCGGGCGACCGCATCATCGTCTGTGTCAGCGAAGATCCCCGCTCGTCGGGGCTGGTGCGCTACGCCAAGCGCCTGGCCGATCGCCTGCATGCACCCTGGACCGCGGTCTACGTCGAAACCAGCCGAGCCAAAAGCCTGGGCGACGAGCCGCGCAATAGCGTCGCCAGAACCCTGCGTCTGGTTGAGACGCTGGAAGGCGAAGCGCTGACCATGCCGGCGAGTGCTCGGCGCATCGCCGACGACATCCTGGAAACCGCCTATAGGCTCAACGCCACGCATATCATCATCGGCAAGTCCATGCGCTCGCGTTGGTTTGAGATGGTGCACGGCTCGGTCGTGCACGATCTCGTGCGCCGGTCGGGCAATATCAGCGTGCATGTGATCGCCGGCGAGGAGTTGGCGACGGAGCCGGCACCCCCCAAGCCGCAGGCGCTGGCTACCGCAGCTAGGCCGTTCGATCCTCTGCCCTACATCGTGGCGTTGTTGGCGGTAGTGGCCTCGCTCGGCGTCGGCAAGCTGGTCCAGCCGATTTTCGGGCTCGAGAACGTCGATCTGATCTTCCTCACCGGCATCGTCGGCGTGGCGCTGCGCTATGGGCTATGGCCATCCCTGCTCGCCACGCTTGCGGCTTCGCTCAGCTACAATTTCTTCTTCTTGCCGCCGCTCTATACCTTCAGCATTACGGATCCGACCAATCTCGCGGCCTTCATCCTGTTTACGCTCCTGGCCGTGGTGGTTTCCAACCTGGCGGCCCAGGGCTGGAATCAGTCCATCGCGGCGCGCGAACGCGTACGTACGGTAGAATCACTCTATGCCTTCAGCCGCAAACTGGCCGGTGCCGGTACGCTCGACGATGTGCTCTGGGCGACGGCCTATCAAATTGCCTCGATGCTGCAGGTGCGGGTCGTCTTGCTGCTGCCCGACCACGGCTCGATTGCGCTGAAGGCCGGCTATCCGCCCGAGGACACCTTGGACGCGGCAGACCTGGCGGCGGCCAAATGGGCATGGGAAAGAAACCGGCTGGCGGGCCGCGACTCCGATGCATTGCCGGGCGCCAAATGGCTGTTCATGCCGATGTGCACCGGGCGCGGGCAGATTGGCATTCTCGGCATCTGCAGGGATGCGCCGGGGCTATTGCTCAGCGCCGAGCAGCGCCGCCTGCTCGATGCCCTCAGCGACCAAGGCGCGCTGGCGATTGAGCGGGTCCACCTGGTCGAGGACATCGATCGCGTCAAGCGAACGGCGGAAACCGATCGCCTGCGTTCGGCGCTGTTGACCTCGATCTCGCACGATCTCAAGACGCCGCTGGCGGCGGTGCTGGGCGCCGCCGGCGCACTGCGCGATCTTTCCAAGTCCTTCGATGACGAGGCCAAGGCCGAGCTGCTGTCCACCGTCATCGATGAATCGGAGCGCCTCAACCGCTTCATTGCCAATCTATTGGACATGACCAAGCTCGAGTCGGGGGCGGTCGCACCGAACGCCGCCTTGCACGACATCGGCGAGATCGTCGGCAGCGCCCTGCAGCGCGCCGGCAAGATCCTGGCCAGGCACCGGATCGAGGTCGACCTTGCTCCGGCTTTGCCGATGGTGAATGTGGATGCGGTACTATTCGAGCAGGCGCTCTTTAATCTTCTCGACAACGCGGCAAAGTACGCGCCGGGCGGCACCATTATACGCATCCAAGGTTGGTCCGAGCAGGAGACGCTGAAACTGCAAGTCCTCGACCAAGGCGCCGGTATCCCCGAGCCGGACCTCGAGCGCATCTTCGAGAAATTCTACCGCGCCCAGAAGGGTGACCATGTCCGCGCCGGTACCGGGCTTGGGCTCGCAATTTCGCGAGGCTTCATCGAGGCGCTGCACGGAACCATCACGGCAGCCAACCGCTCCGATGGTCAAGGCGCGGTGTTTACCGTGGTGCTGCCCATCCCGAAATCGGAGAAGGGAAGGGCCGCAGCATGAACACCACCGCCGCCAAGATCCTGATCGTCGATGACGAGCCGCCGATCCGCAAATTGTTGCGCATGGGACTAACGTCGCAAGGCTATGAGGTATTGGAGGCCCCGAACGGCAAGACCGCCCTGGACCTGCTCGCCAAAAAGCCGGCCCTCGTCATCTTGGATTTGGGCCTGCCGGACATCGATGGGCTCGATCTCTTGAAGCGTCTGCGCCATCGCCAGGACAACCTGCCGATCGTCGTGCTGTCGAGCCGCGGCGACGAGGCCGGCAAGGTGGCGGCCTTGGATTTGGGTGCCGACGACTACGTCACCAAGCCCTTTGGCATGGACGAGCTGTTTGCCCGCATGCGCGCCGCCATGCGGCATCAGCTGCAGGAACACGGCGAGCGGCCGGTGTTTCATGTCGGCGACTTGAGCGTCGATCTGGTGCGACGGATCGTCAAGATCGGCGACAAGGAGGTGAAGCTTTCACCCAAGGAGTACGACCTGCTGCGGCTATTGGTGCTCCACGCCGGCAAGGTGCTGACGCACAAATTCTTGCTGCACGAGCTGTGGCAGGAGCCGACCGACACCCAATACCTTCGCGTCTACGTGCGACAGCTGCGGCAAAAAATCGAAGCCGATCCCGAGCGGCCGCACTACATCATGACCGAGATTGGCATTGGCTACCGCCTGCGGTCGCCGGATTAACCATGCCGCCTTGAGAGTTGATCGCACCGGGCCAATAATGAAGATCAAAGATTTCCTGGCGGCATCGGACGTTGCCATCGACACGCGCGCCGACGACAAGGCCAGCCTTTTGAGAGAGCTGGCGGCACGCGCCGGAGCCAGCTTGAACCTGCCACCGAACATGGTCGCACATGCGATCGAAAAGCGCGACGAATTGGGCTCCACTGGCATTGGCGGCGGCGTCTCTATCCCCCACGCCCGCTTCCGCGAGGTCAAGAAACCATTCGGTATCCTGGTCCGGCTGAAGCAGGCGATCGACTTTGACGCCATCGATAGCAAGGCCGTCGACATCGTGTTCCTGATCGTGCTGCCGGCCGCCTCCCAGCTCGATCAGTTAACGGCGCTGGCCGCCGCAGCACGCAAGCTGCGTCAGCCGGAGACGCTGCAACGCCTGCGCTCGGCCGCGAGCAACACCGAATTCTATCGCGCCATCACGGAATAGCAGGCTCCCATTCCAACCGCTAAGGTTAAGGTTGGGTGACGGTCGTGGGTCAGGAACCCGACGCTGGCGGTGAGCGTTTAAGGGCGCAGTCGACTTGGAGGTTCTTGTGCCATGCGCGAACTGGAAGACGAGATTGCCCTTTTGCAACTGCGAAGCGAACAGCTTCTCATTCACATCCAAGGGCTGGCACGCGGCTCACGCGACGCCGTCATCGCTCGAGCCAGCCTCGGCACCATGATGGAGCGGCTGGTTGCCGCCAAGGCCGAGCGCGATCGCCTGCTCAGCGAACTGGAGCCCGCCGCCGCCTAGCGGAGCGGCGGCCATGGCCGCCACCCCCTGTTTCCTCAACAGCACCTAAACCATCGCGCACACCGACTTAAACCATAGCGCACGCGTCAGAAGCGGAAGCGGCCACCACCGCTCTCGCGCTCTTTGAGCTCCCACCACCCCCGGCTGCCGACCGGATGGGCGTTGGAGTCTTGCTCGTAATATTCGCCGCGGTCGTAAGCCCTGGCGTTGCGAAGCTGGCGCGGCGTCGCCGTGGGGTATCTTTGGGCGTAGCCGTCCTCCTGGCGACGCGGTTTCTTGTGGCTGGCGGCGTCGGCGGCGCCGATGCCGACGCAGCAGCCGACGAGGGCTAGCGCAAGCGCGCGCGCAATGGTGGTTCGCATGATTATCCCCGTTCGTGAGGTGGTAGCGCTCACATGGTCATCGCGGCAGCGGCGCGCAATCCCCTGCCACAGGCACCCTAAGCCGCCCGGCACAAGGGCTCGCCGCCTCGCCGACCCGGGTGGCGCCCCGGGGATGGCTGACGGAGGCCGGGCCGATTGCGGCCAAACCGCAAAATAACCGGCGCCGCGTGATGCAACCAGCGCGCCCCTGCCAGACCTGTGGTCCTGACATAGTTGCCAACCCGGGGGGCGCCCCGGGGCTTTAAGCCGTAGGCGGCACTCCCCCATGTCATGGCTTCGGCGCGGCGTTCTTCAGCGGATTGAGCGGATCGCTCGCGACTGCCGTGCACTTGTCGAGGTACTTGTCGAGCAGCGCTGAGACGTTGGCACAATCCTTGTTGATGAGCTCCAGCATTCCGTCGGTCGCCGCGCCCAGACGCGATTTGGCGTCGTCCTCGGATATTCCAAGTTGCTTGCCAACCAAGATCGACTTGTAGATGAGGTCATCGACGGTCCTGGTGTAGGCGCCGACGATCTTGGCGTGCTGTGGGCTCTTTGCCAGGCACCCGCTCACCACCTGGAAAAAGGCGATGCAGGTGCTCATGTCGTGATGGATGTTCGTGCGCAGGCGGCGCAAGGCCTCCGACTGTTCGCCACCCGCGAGCTGGGGCGATGCCACCATCACGCTTGTGAACGCTGCCAATGCAAGCTGACGCCTTGACATGATCCCGCCTCCGAAGTCCCCGCAGTACGCAAGCCCCGGGTCGAGCATCTAAGCCAAGTTTCGGTTAACGAGGCAATGATAGATTGAGCAGCGGCATCGCCTCAAGCTGACGCCCTTTGCGCGGCATACGCCACTTTCCCGCTTGATCCGCCAGGTCGCATGAAGCGGGAGCAGCGGACCCGGTCGGTCACTCCAGCACCACGACCATGGCCTGATAGTTCCGACGCTTTGCGTGCTCAAGGGGTGTGATGCCATTGCGGTCGGCCATCGTCTTGTTGGCGCCCGCCTGGACCAGAGCCTTTGCCGTCGCCACGTGGCGGCTGCCACCATCGCCGAGCAAGACCGCTTCGAGAAGCGCGGTCCAGCCGAGATTGTTGACGTGATCGAGAGGGGCGCCGGCCTCGATCAGCGCCTGAACCACGGCGGCGTGGCCCAAATGCGCCGCCGCAATCAGGGCGGTGCCGTCGTACCGGCTGGTCACGGCTCGTGGGTTGCCGCCGAGTTCGATCGCCAGTCTGACCATGCCGACGTCGTCTTTGACCGCAGCGATGGTGATGACGTCATAGCGATCCTTGTCGAGGGCGTTGATATCGCCTCCGCCCGCGACCAGGGCGCGAACGGCCTCATAGCGGGACGCAAAGGCGGCGACGTGGAGTGGGGTGCGCCCGGCGGTATCACGAACGTTGGGATCGGTCCGGCTCGCAAGCAGGGCCCGAATCTCCGCCGCCGTTCCCTCGGCGGCCGCCTTGTGCAGCCCCCCATAAGCCGCGCGTTCGGTTGCACTTGGTGGCGTCTGGCCGTGCCCGGCAAGGGCGCCTCCCAGCAGGAGGATGAAGCCGGCAATCATCGCATGAGGCCGCATAGGGCGCTTTCACCAGTCGCTGCTTCCCATTTATGCGCCCGGGACAGCCGCCTCTAGCCGCACTGGTCCCTCCGCGGGTCGCGGGTACTATACCCTGCCAGCCCGTCACACTGACACCCCCTGATCGCCCCAGATCGCGCATGTGGTCTGATCACCGGACGCCGATGGCGCCGCGGCCCGCCCCGCCGTTCGGCGCAATAGGCCCTCGTCTCGACCGGGAACGCTCGCCGCTGGCCCGCAGCGCCACCGCCGAAGTCAGTCAAATCGACGGCATGCCGTTGCGACCGGCGACAGCTCACGGATAGACGAAGCCGCTCATCAGCGCATACTCGATGAGGTCTTGCGCCGACGCGCTGACAATGGCGGCCGCGGTCGCCAGCATGACAGCGGTCAAGGCAAACGCGATGTGGATCCTGCGGTGCATGGTGGTTCTCCCTGTGAAAAGGCGCAACAGGTGTCCCAACTACGCAACAAGCGGCCGCGTGGCCTTTACGACGGCGATAAATCCTTCGTGACCGGGGCGCTTGAGGGCCACGAGGGCAGGCTCGGCCACCCGAACCTGCCTCGGATTTGCGCCGGTGCTGTCACCGGCTTCGCCGGAGGGCCAACGCGTTGGAGGCTCACAACTTTTGTCGGCTATGGGGCAGCAAGACGACTGATTTGCGCCTTGGTCTCGCTCCTTCGTCGCCACCATCTTGGTGTTCGGTCCTCTCCCTCTACCATTTGCCTCGCGCCCTTGTGCTTGAGCCCGCTCTTAGCGGCGGAGTGCGGGGCCACTTGAGGACGCCCGCGCACGCCGCCGCAACCAGCTGGCGCAGCACACACCTAGAGCCGGACAAACTCCTTGCCTTTATTGGCGGTGACAAAACCGTTGAACACCTCGTTGATCTGGTTCCACGATTTGAGCTTCTTCATGTTGTCGAGCCAGCGCGCGATGTTGGGGTAGGCGGAGAGGTCGCAGCCGATCAGCTCACCGATCGACACCATAGAGGCCCCAAAGTAGTCGGCGATGGTCAGTTGGTCGCCGCACAGGTATTGCTTGCGCGGCCCGATCCAGTGGTCGTTGAGAATTTGCAGCCAAGTCTTGGCACCTTGCTGCCCCCACGCGACGGCGCCGGCATGCGCCTCCTGGCTGCGGCGTTGGTGATGCGGAAACAGCTGCGGATAGACAAGGCCATAGCCAAAATCGCGATAGAACTGGGTGTTGAGCCAGTCCATGGCCTCGTTGACCTTTGCGCGTTGCTTCAAGTCCTTGGGGTATGACGGCAAATCGTACTTGTCGGCGAGATACTTCAGGATCGCCGAACTTTCGGTCAGGCGAAGATCGCCGTCCTCGAGCATCGGCACCATGCGGTTGGGATTGCGTGAGGCGTAGGGTTCCTGGTAGTGGGCGCCACTCAGAATATCGACGACATCCTGCTCGCATTCGATGCCGTTTTCGGCAATCAACAGCCGAACCGGACGAGCCGCGGTCGAGACCGGGTGCATATAGAGTTTCACGAACAACCTCCGTTGGCTGATTTTGACGCGCCGCCTATCCCGTGCCGCCATGCGGGGGCGCGTTGCCCCCACGATAGCGGAGCCGATAACCACCGGCAACGCAACGAGCCGCGCCGCGGACCGGCGATGCACACGCAAATGCCGATCGCAGGACCATGCCGAGGCGACCATCGTTCGGTCGACCTCGCCCGCAGCGCCAACCGAGACCCGGCAGGCGTGCACCCAATGCGGCCACCCGCACCGCGGCGGCAAGCATCGGTCAGCAGCAGGCCCTCGGGCACCGGCTTCAACAATGCCGACCTCGGTGCTATGCTGAGGCTATGGCCAAAGCAAAACCCCGAAGGACCGGCAAGTACGTATGGCGCGATGACGACGGGCAGTCGCGGGACATCGCCGTCGCCAATCCAATCGTAAAGCCAAAGAGCGCCACCATTCACGACATCAGGCGAGCCGTCGAACGAACCACCAGGTCACGGCCCAGCAGCGCGGCGGACCCAAAGCCCAAATGACGTCGAGGGGACGCAGCCCCGACGTCTTCGTCAACGTCCCCTTCGATGATCCCTACCAGCCGCTGTTTGAGGCCCTCCTGTTCACGGTCTCCGCCTGCGGCTACCGGGTTCGCTGCGCGCTGGAGGACGACGACAGCGGCAACATCCGCTTGGACAAGCTGGTGGAGTTGATTCGGGAAAGCCCGCGCTCGATCCACGACCTGTCGCGCATCGAGCGCGGCAGCAACGACCTGCCCCGGTTCAATATGCCGTTCGAACTGGGCCTGGCGCTGGGCGCCAAAAGATTTGGCCGCCGTCCGGGAGATCGCATCAAGATCATGGTGGCGGAGCCCTATCGGCTGCCCGCCTATCTGTCCGATCTTGGGGGCAACGACCCCTCCGCCCACCGCAATGATCCCAGCCAACTCATTCGCATCGTGCGCGACTTTTTGGACCGCACGCCCACTGGTGGCATGTTGCCGGGCCCATCCAAGCTGCTGGCCGACTTCGAAAAATTCAAGGTCCAGTTGCCCAAGGTCGCGCGCGAAATCCATCACCAGCCCGAGGAGATCCGTGGCTTCGGCAACTATCGGACCTTCCTGTGGTGCGTGACCGAGATTCTAAAAAAAGCCGATCGTATCGAGTGGCCGGCACCGACGGGCGCGAGCACGCCGCGGCGGGGACGCCAGCGGTAGCTTGCCCGCCACTGGCCGCCAGGCTTGGGCTCAATGCGGGCTGGAACGCTCAATCGGCGCGGAGCCGGGTCGTGGATTGCGTGGAGGCCGGCTCGCCGCCGGCCATCGGCGGGCGCGGCCGTGGCACCCCCGAAACGCGACAGCCCGCCGCAGCGGCGGGCCGCCGGTGGTCTCTTGCGGCGTTGCGTCGCGCGCAACGCCGGTCACCCGATCAGAAAATGCGCATGGCGTGGAGCAGCGTGGTCCACACCCCCCATGCCAGCGGGATGCCGACAAAGGCCCAGAACACCACTGCCCCAACGCTCAGCCCGCCCTTGCCGATGCCGAACGAGCCTGGCTCGGTCATCGCGGCCGACCTGGCGCTGGCGGCCTGTAGTTTTTGCACCTCGTCCGCGCTCATGTACCACTTGCGATTGACTGGCCTCACCAGAAGATTGCAGATCAGGCCAATCACCAGCATCGCGCACAGCACATACATGGTGGAGTTGTAGAGCTGGTCGCGGGGGACACCGGCTTTCAGCTGGAACTCACGCAGGTAGTTCACCACCACCGGGCCGATGATGCCTGCCGTCGACCAGGCCGTGAGCAACCGCCCATGGATCGCGCCCACAAACTGCGTTCCGAACATGTCGGCCAGGTAGGCAGGTACCGTCGCGAACCCGCCACCGTACATCGACAGGATGATGCAAAAGCAGGTCACGAACAAGAGCTTGGAGCCGAGACCGGCCGCGATCGGCGCCAGGGCGTAAAGCGCGATGCCGAGAATAAAGAACGTGTAATAGGTATTCTTGCGGCCGATGTAGTCGGACAACGACGCCCAGCCGAAGCGGCCGGCGATGTTGAACAACGACAACAGGCCGGTAAAGCCAGCCGCGATCGCGGCGATGGCGGCGCGCTGGTCAGGCGTCAGGGCGTTGAACTTCACGCCCGCTTGGCCGATCAAATCGCCCGCGAAGATCTCCTGCAGCATCGGCGAAGCCATGCCAATGACGCCGATGCCGGCCGACACGTTGAGGCACAGCACCCACCAGATCAACCAGAACTGCGGGGTCTTATGGGCGTCCCTCAGATGCACGTTGTGCTGCGAAATCATGGTGTTCGACGCCGCCGGCGGTGTCCAGCCGTCCGGCCGCCATCCCGCTGGCGGAATGCGATAGCGGAAGGCGCCCACCATCATGAAGAAGAAGTAGATGGCAGCCAGGGCGATGAACGTCTCCCATGCGCCAACCGAGGTCGACGTCTTGAACGTGTCCATGAGCAGGTTGGCGAGCGGCGCGCCAATCATGGCACCGCCGCCAAAACCCATGATGGCCATGCCGGTTGCCATGCCACGACGGTCGGGAAACCATTTCACCAAGGTCGATACCGGCGAGATATAGCCGAGCCCGAGGCCGATGCCGCCGATGACGCCGGCACCGAGCCACATCAGCCAGAGCTGGTGGACATAGACGCCGAGGGCGCCGATCACGAGACCGCCGCACCAGCACAGTGCAGCCACCACGCCGGCCTTGCGCGGACCGGCCCGCTCGAGCCAGCCGCCCCAGATCGCCGCCGCGATCCCGAGCAGCACGAAGAACAGCGTGTACATCCAGCCGAGGCTCGCCACGCGCCAGTTGCATGTGGTCGTGAACAATTCTTCCGCCAGCGTCATGTCCGGGCAGTTCTGCGCCTGCGGACCGAGCGCGCGCGACAACGGCAGCCAGAACACGCTGAAACCGTAGGCCATGCCGATGCATAGGTGGATGCAGAGCGCCGCTGGCGGCACCATCCAGCGATTGAAGCCTGGCTTGGCAATGATGCGTTCGCGGTCGAGCAATCCCACGGCGGGGATTGGCATGTCGACCGTGGTCTCGAGCGTTGCCATCTTGGCCTCCCTATGCTGGCATTATGCTGGCGTTCCGCGTCCACGACCGAAATCGGCGCGGCCCACGGACAATGCGGCAGGGGGAAGATGCGGGACGGGCGGAAGCGCAATCAATAAAGCGCTTCCGTGGAGTGATAGAAATCTCCAATCATTGCCGCCGCCGGCAATGCGATTGGCGGCTATGGCTCAGGCAGGCTCCGGCTCCGTCACCTTGCCTCGCTCGGCGAAAACGCGTTGCGCAATGGCGACGAAGGCGGACACGGCCGGCGCAAACGGCTCGCGGCCGCGCATCAAAAGCCCGATGCTCTTAATGACGTGGGGTGAGATCAGGGGAATGGTTTTGAGCTGGCGTGGGCGCTCGATGCTGTCGACCAGCCGCGCTGGAATGATGCTGACCCAGCGGCCGGTGCGTACGTGGGTGAAGAGCGTCATCATCGAGTTCGATTCGAAGGTCGGGGCACAATCACCGCCATTTTCCTGGAGCACCTGGTCGATGATGCGACGACTTTGCGTGTCCGGGGTCAACAGGCAAAGCGGCAGCCGGGCGGCCTCGCCCCAGGTCATCTTGTCGAAGCTGGCGAGTGGACTACGCGAGCTGACGAGCAGCATGTACTGCTCTTCATAGAGCGGCACGGTGGTGAGCCGCCCGATTGGCTCGTTATCGACGTAGGAGATGCCAATGTCGATCGCCAGATTTTCCAGCTTCGACAGAATATCGGTGGAGATCGCTGAAAACACCGACAGCCGCACCCTGGGATGACGGTTGTTGAAGGGCACGGTGAGGTTGGGGACGCAGGGCAGTGCGGTCGGGATTGCCCCGATGCGCAGCTGCCCGGACAGGCTGCCCTTCAGCGACTGTAGCTCCTGGCGCATGGTGCGGGCGTCGCCGACCAGCCGGCGTGCCCATTCCAACACGCGCTCGCCTTCCTGAGTGAAGCCGCGAAAGCGCGATCCGCGCTCGACCAGCGCGGTGCCGAGGCTCTCTTCCAGGCTCTTCACCGCCGAAGAAAAGGTGGGTTGCGTCACGCCGGCGGCTTCGGCAGCGCGGCCAAAATGCCGTTCCCGCGCCAGGACCAGCAACAATTCGAGTTTATCGAGCACGAAGGGATCAAACCGGGGCGGCGCAGGCGATCGGCACCTGGGTGTGTGGGATCATTACTCTGTGTGGGATCATTGCTAAATGTTAATACTCGTGTCCCCGACCGGTAAAATTTGCAAACAATGACCACTCGATGTCAACACGACTTCCGTCGTAGGCGCGACCCGGGACAACCGCGGGCCACCGGTATGCTCCGAGACCGGAAGAAACCGCCGATCCTGCTGAGCGTGGCTGCGACATTCTGCCCAACCAGCCTTGGCCGGTGCGGCAGCGCCAATGGCGCCCCCGCGAGACCCAAGCTGGCTCGCCGTGGGCTCGTCGCTTGGGTCGTGGCCGGGCGCCGACCGCAATCGGAGGAATGCCGACAGCCTCAGTTCGACCCCGTCTCCGCCGCCCGGGTGCCGGGCGCCGTCCCCATCCAGGGATGCTGCCGACCGGTGCAGGCGGAGCGCAGCGCCGCCGCGAACGAGGTCAAGCCGGAGCTGCGGAGGGCAATATAGGGGTTGCCAACCTGCCGCGAGACGCGCTTGACCGTGGCAACGGCGTTGTGGCTCACGCAATCGACCGGGAAGAATATGACATCGGCCCGCGCAACCTGCGCCGCCAACAAACCGCTGCGATCATCGATACCACCGTCATGATGCAGAAATGAGCCACCCGATTGCTCGGCGAGCGCGCGCAACTGCACGATTTGATGCGCACGTCCGCCGACGTAGAGCAGCGTCATGCCAGTGAGCTTGGGGCCCGGTCCATTGACCGCCGCCTCTCCCGATAGACGATCCGACAGCGCCAGTTCCGCCAGTTCAAGTTCTTCACGCAGCTTCTGATGTTCTTGCTCGATACGGCGAAGTTCCTGGGTGCGTGCCTGATAGGCGATCTTGAGCGCGTGCCACCGGCGCCCGCCCCGTTCACGGCCATCGCGCTCGGTTTGCAATTGCCGCCTCAGATCGGCAACCAGCGTGATCGCTGGTTGCGGGCGGTGATCATCGCCGTCCGGTCGTTCGGGGTCCGCGGCGGTCAGCCTTTTGCCCAGCATCTCCCGCAATTGCGCAATGCTGGCGTCGCGCGCTGCCACGGCATGGCGCCATTGCCTCTGCTGGCGTGCCACTGTTTCCTGCAGCACGCCGTTCTCCGCTTCCAAGGCGCGCAGTCGACGAATGTCGGCTCGGTTGGCGGCCCCGACCAGGTGCGACAGCATATGCACCTCGCCGAACACCTGACGCACCAGGTCTTCGGTTGCCTCAGGATGCGTCAGGGCCGCCCAGTAGGCACCGGCAATCTCGGCGCGCTCAACCGCGGCCGACCATTGCCGATCGATGTCGTCGGCAGTGCGCGCCTTGGCAAACAGGGCAATGGCGGCTCGATGCCGCCGATCCAGTGCCTTTTGCAGCAACCTGGACCCAAGCCCTGGTTGCGCCACCAGCAGCACCGCGCGGCCGTGCAATTGATGATCGGTGTCTTTGTCGGCTTCCGGCAGCCGCGCCCTGATCAGGATCTGCCGCAGTTCGGCGGTGGTGAGACAGGTTCCGATGATCGAGCAATGCAGACTGCCGTTCAGCTCCCAAAT
>DATFXD010000262.1:0-2166 GCA_035258605.1 Hyphomicrobiaceae bacterium
GACGGCGGCAGCCTTACGGGCGTGCCAAGCCACCACCACGCCAACCCAACCGCGATTGCGGTTGCGGCGTAACACGCGAGCGCTGCGGCAAGCGAATTTGCATAAATCGGAGACGGCACGTATCCGCCTTAGAGCATGATCCGGAAAAGTGGAAGCCGGCTTTCCGAAAAGATCATGCTCGATCAAAATGCTAGAGCCGCATCGTTTCAATCCGAAACGATTGCGCTCTGCCTTGGCCGAAGGCAATGCCAAGCGCGTTACCCGTTAAGCAGTGTCGGCAAGTACGCTGGACAAACGCCCACAGTTAGGCTGTGGTCACAGCCGCGGTCATTGGCGAAAATCTCTGCCCCAATAGGGGCCTAATCGACCGCGACAAGAGCAGCGCCGTAACGCAAAGAAACGTGAATGAGCCGTCGTCAATGGACTCTGGGGAACGTCCCTTTCAGTCTCGCTTCTGTCCAGCGCAATAAGGCGATTATGTCGTACCGCGTACTTAAACTTGCCGGCGGGATTTGCGCCGTTTTATGGCTCGCAGCGACCGCAATCGGGACCGAAATTTTCCCGGCTCTCGCTCAAAACAACGACGCCAAGCCGGCCGACCAGCAATCCGCGGCACCGAAAGAGGGCGCCAAGGACAGCGCCAAGGATAGCACCAAGGACACCGCCAAAGACGGCACCAAGGAACCTCAGAAAATCGATGAATTTGCTGAGGCGCAGCGCGCCCTGAACGGGCCGGCAGGCAATCCAGAATGCGTATGGCTTGGCCGGCGGGTCGTCAGTCTGCTTTGGCGCGACGATCTGGACACGGCCTTTCGCCACCTCGATCTGTATGACCGGTTCGGCTGCCCAAGCGGCCACATCCAGGTGACGTTTCGCTGCCTGGTTTTGCACGCCAATACGATCGATCCCAAAGCCGCCGATAGCCTCAATGGCCGGGTCCATGCGTGTTGGATCAATCCATCATTACAGCCCCAGCCGACGCCAGCCGCGGCTGTGCAAAATCCCACCACGACCCGCTAAACCGACGGGCGCGGCGTCATTAACTTTCGGCAATGTCTGCTCGAGCGAGCAGCGTCAAAAAAATTCGCTGGCACGCGGGTCTTGCGCCACTCTGCTGTCTTGAATTCGCCATTGGCCATCGCTAGCTTATTCCCGCCGTTGCAAGGTTTGCCTCACCCTTACGACCATCGTCGAACCTGGGGGCAGGTTCGGGCCTGTGTGGTTCGCCCCGCGTGGTTGGGAGTCCATGCGCACCGTCGCTGCCGTGCTCGCGCTAGTTGCGTGCGTGCATGCCGGCATTTGGTTTTTGGTGAGACCGGTGGGGACCGCCCCAGACGTCACCCGGCAAGTCGCCAGCATTTCCTATTCACCCTTTGCGGACTCCTCGCATCCCGACCGGGGCGCGCGTCCGACGGCTGAGCAGATCCGGTCCGACCTGCGGACCATAGCGCCCTACACCCGCGCCATCCGGACCTATTCGGCAACCGGCGGCGCCGAACTCGTGCCCCCGATCGCCGCCGAATTCGGGCTCAAAGTCACGGTCGGCGCCTGGATCGACAAGGATCAGGCCCGCAACGAGCGGGAAATTCGCTCAGCCCTCGACCTCGCCCGGCACTACAGCAATGTCGATGCCATCGTCGTCGGCAACGAGACCACGCTGCGCGCCGAAATGACCGTGCCGGCCCTCATTGAGCTCATCCAGAAGGTGAAGCGGTCGAGCCCAGTCCCTGTAACTACAGGTGAAATTTGGACGGTCTGGATCGATCACCCAGAACTTGCCTCCGCGGTCGACTTCATCGCCGCGCACATCCTGCCCTACTGGGAGGGCTTCGACGCCTCACGCGCCGTCGACCACACCATCGAGTTCTACGACAGGCTGCGCCAGATGCATCCCGGCAAGCGGATCGTCATCGCCGAATTCGGCTGGCCCAGCGCCGGCTATAATTTCCATGACGCCGAACCCGGCCGCATGGAGCAGGCGCAGGTTCTGCGTGATTTCGTCACCCGCGCTCAGGCCTATGGCATCGACTACAACATCGTCGAAGCCATTGACCAGCCGTGGAAAACGATGGAAGGTGGCGTCGGCCCATATTGGGGACTGTTCGACGCCTCGCGCCAGGCCAAATTCGCCTGGACCGGAGCGATCACCGATCCGGATTATCTAAA
>DATFXD010000263.1:0-2968 GCA_035258605.1 Hyphomicrobiaceae bacterium
GGAAGACCCACAGCAACGCTTGAGTCCCGGATGGCCCGGTCGGTGGCGCGACCGGCCGGCTCGGTTCGGCGCACGTGAATGTGAACAAAATCGCCAAAGCGGGTGGATAGTATTCAGCGCGCCTTGCAGCTGATGTTTGGATCAGCAACCACAGGGGAACCACGCACCATGGTCCAATTGCATGTGAATGGAATGCTCCACGACGTGACCGCCGATGGCGACATGCCGTTACTTTGGGTCCTGCGCGAACAGCTTGGATTGACCGGGACCAAGTACGGTTGCGGTATTGCCCAGTGTGGTGCCTGCTCGGTTCATATTGACGGAGAGGTGCAACGCTCCTGCTCGATCCCCGTTGGCTCGCTGAAGAGCACCGACAAGATCGTCACCATCGAAGGTCTTTCGCCCGAGGTGGACCATCCCGTGCAAAAGGCCTGGTTGGCCCTGGACGTACCCCAATGCGGTTACTGCCAGTCGGGGCAGATCATGGCGGCGGCCGCTCTGCTCAGCAAAAAGCCCAAACCAACCGATGCCGATATCGATGAGGCCATGACTAACGTCTGTCGCTGCGGCACCTATCAACGGATTCGTGCCGCGGTGCATCGGGCGGCCGGATTTGGCAACGGCAACAAGACTTGAGGAGGAGGCAAGTCATGACCCGCAACAGCAACGGCACCGACGTGTCTCGTCGCCGCTTTTTGATTTCGACCGCTGCAGCCGGTGGCGGACTTGCGCTCGGTCTGCATGCGGCTGGGCTGAAGACGGCTATGGCACAAATGCCGGCCGACGCCGAAGGCGGCGAAATTGGGGCGTGGGTCTTCATTAGGCCCAATGATGATGTGGTGATCCGCATTGCCCGGTCGGAAATGGGGCAGGGAACGCTGACGGGCCTCGCACAGCTTGTGGCCGAAGAACTCGATTGCGATTGGAAAAAGGTCAAGACCGAGTACCCGACGCCGGCGCAAAATCTCGCACGCAAGCGCGTCTGGGGCGATATGTCGACCGGGGGAAGTCGCGGCATTCGCGGTTCGCAAGACTACGTTCGCAAGGGTGGTGCAGTTGCCCGGGAAATGCTGATTGAGGCCGCAGCCGAACAGTGGAGGGTGCCTGCCGCCGAGTGCCGGGCCGAGGCAAGTGTCATTACCCACGGCCCGAGTGGGCGGAGCACCACGTATGGCAAAGTGGCCGCCGCCGCGGCCCGGCTGGCGCCGCCGAAGGACATCAAACTCAAGGAGCCCAAGGATTGGAAGATCATTGGCCAGCCGCTGCCGCGGTTGGACACCGCCGACAAGCTCAGCGGCAAGCAGGTCTATGCCATCGACGTTAAGCTGCCGGGCATGCTGAACGCATCGATCATGGATGCCCCGGTGTTTGGTGCCAAGGTCAAAAGCTACGATGAGGCCAAGGCCAAGGCGATGCCGGGGGTGCGCCACGTGCTGAAGGTCGGCGACACGGCAGTTGCAGTTGTGGCCGACAGCTGGTGGCAGGCCAATCAGGCGCTCAAGGCCCTCAACGTCAGCTGGGAGCAGGGCCCCAACGACGGTGTGTCGAGCCAATCGATCCACGCGCTCCTCGCAGAGGGTGTCGATGCAAAAGACGGTGCCTTTACCGGCAACAAGGTCGGCGATGCGCCGCAGGCGATCGCGGCCGCGCCCAAGAAGGTCGAAGCGGTGTATTTTGCACCATTCGAGAACCATTTCACTATGGAGCCCATGAACTGCACGGCGCTGGTGACCGCCGACCGGTGTGAGGTATGGGGAGCGACCCAGAACGGCGAAGGCGGTCTCGCCGCGGCCGCCGAAGCGGCCGGACTGTCACCCACCCAGTGCGAATTTTACAAGCTGCATTTGGGTGGCGGTTTCGGACGGCGTGGCCGGCAGGATTACACCACCAAAGCCGTGCTGCTCGCCAAGCAAATCCCTGGTGTGCCGGTCAAGTTGATCTGGAGCCGCGAAGAGGATATGCGCCAATGCAGTTTCCGTCCGGCGGGCCTTTGCAAACTGCAAGCTGGCCTCGATCAAAACGGCGAACTGTTGGGATTGCAGATGCGCATTGCCGCGCCCTCTATTTTGGCGAGCGCGGCGCCCAATCGCCTCGACAAAGACGGTAGGGATTCGGCGGCGTTTCAGGGTCTTAATCCGAGTGGCGCCGAGGCGCGTTTTGGTTACGCCATTCCCCATCTCTTGATCGAGCACGCGATACGCAATACGCACGTGCCCGTGGGCTTCTGGCGCGGCGTCAACACCAACCAGAACGCCATTTGGCTGGAGTCGTTTATCGACGAAATCGCACACGCCGCCGGCAAGGATCCTCTCGAGTTCCGACGCAAGCTCTTGGCCAACAGTCCAAAGCACCTGGCGGTTCTTGACGCGGTCGCGGATCGCATCGGCTGGGGCACGTCTCCACCATCCGGTGTACATCGCGGCATCGCCCAATTCATGGGCTATGGTAGCTACTGTGCGGGGGCGGCCGAAGTTGCGGTCAGCGATCGCGGAAAACTTAAAATCCATCGTGTGGTGATCGCAATCGACAGCGGCCATGTGGTCAATCCGCAGCAAGTAGCGATGCAAACCGAGGGTTCCGTCGCCTTCGGCCTAGGCGCGATGCTGTACCAGGAATGCACCGTCAACAACGGCCGCATGGTGCAGGAGAATCTGGACAGCTATCCGATGATGCTGATGGAGGATTACCCCAAGGTTGAGGCGATCGTCATGCCCTCCGGCGAGTTCTGGGGTGGCGTTGGCGAGCCGACCATAAGTGTCGCCGCTCCCGCGGTGCTCAACGCCGTGTTTGCCGCAACCGGTAAGCGGATTCGGACGTTGCCGCTCAAGGACACGAAGCTCACGTGAACCGCAACGGCAGCGTTCGCCGTCCGAACCGGAGACACCGGTAACGGTTTCGTCCGCGACGGTAGGCGGCAAGGGCGATGCTCGCGAGCGTTCGGTCGTGAAAGGACGCTCGTGTTGCTCGC
>DATFXD010000264.1:0-6287 GCA_035258605.1 Hyphomicrobiaceae bacterium
GCCGACGCTTGGATCGAGGACCATGACTTCAAGGATCCCGACACCGGGCAGTTGATGAGCCGGCAGGTTCTCGAGCAGGAGCTATCCAAGATCGAGAAGCCGGCGGGCATCGCCAACCCGAAGGATTTCCGCTTCGAGGTCGTCAAGTTTTCCCTGCGCGCACGCTCCAAGAACGGTGGCAAGAACCCGAGTTGGACCAGCTACGAAAAGATCCGCGAAGTGATCGAGCGGCGCATGTTCAGCCAGGTGGAAGACCTGTTGCCCGTCATCAGCTTCGGTAAGAAGCAGGACAGCGAGACGGAGAAGAAGCACGAGGAGTTCGTGCAGCGCATGATGGAGCGCGGTTACACGCCCCGCCAGGTCCGGCGCCTGGTCGAGTGGTACATGCGGGTGAAGAAATCAAGCTGAAACGGCACTGACGATCGCCGCGTTTCTCTGGTATATCCGCGCCGGCCGGTAGTTGCCGGTGCTTGCGATCCGTGCTGTTTGCCGCATACTCGGTAGCGCAGCCGTGGCTAGGAAAACGATGCAGATCGTCGATCGCCGCCTCAATCCGAAGTCCAAGAGCCTTGGCAACCGCCAGCGCTTTCTGCGCCGTGCCAAGGCGGAAATTCGCGAGGCCATCAGGGATTCGCTCAAGTCACGCAAGGTGTCGGAGGCGGAGGGTGCCGAAAAGGTCACCATTCGTTCCAAGAGCCTGCGCGAGCCGAATTTTTCCTTGAGCCGCAACAGCGGTTCCCGGCACTACGTGCTGCCGGGCAACGAGGAATACCGGGTCGGCGATCAGATCCCCAAGCCGCAAGGCGGCGGCGGCGGTCGCGGCAGCCAGGGCAGCCCGGACGGCGAAGGCCAAGACGAGTTCACCTTCACTCTGACCAAGGAAGAATTTCTCGACCTGTTTTTCGACGACCTCAAGCTGCCCAACCTGGTCAAGGTCAGACTGAAGGACCTGAAGGCGCCGAAGTTCACGCGCGCCGGCTTTACCAGCGACGGGCCGCCGGCGCGGCTAAGCCGTACCCGCACCATGCGCAAGAGCCTCGGCCGGCGCATGGCCCTGCACCGGCCGAGCCTGGCCGAGATCGAGGCGCTCGAGGCCGAGCTGGCGGCCGCGGAAGCCGAGCAGCCGCCCGATGAGGCCAAATTGTCGGCGCTGCGTCTCAAGATCGAGCACAAGCAGCGGCTGCGGCGGAGCATCGCCTACATCGATCCGCTCGACCTGCAATATAGCCGCTTCGAGCGCGTGCCGAAGCCGACCACGCAGGCGGTGATGTTCTGCCTGATGGACGCCTCCGCGTCGATGACCGAGCCGCTCAAGGACCTGGCCAAACGGTTCTTCATGCTGCTGCACGTGTTTTTGTCGCGCTACTACCGCGAAGTGCATCTGGTGTTCATACGCCACACCAGTACCGCCTCGGAGGTTGACGAGGAGACCTTCTTCCGCGGCACCGAAACCGGTGGCACCGTGATCTCGACGGCGCTCGAGGAGATGTTGAAGGTGGTGCGGGAGCGCTATTCGCCCGCCGATTGGAACATCTACGCCGCCCAGGCCTCCGATGGCGACAACTTCCACGACGACATGCCGCGTTCGCTCGAGCTGCTGAGCAAGGAGGTGTTGCCGATCTGCCAGTATTTCGCCTACATCGAGACCACGCACGGGGAGCGGTTCAACGATTCGGTTGAGACCCCCGTCTGGCATGGTTACGGAGAAATCGTCCGGACCAGAAAGAATTTTGCCATGCGGCGCGTGGCGTCACCGGAAGATATCTTTCCCGTGTTCCACGAGCTGTTTTCGGCAAACGCTGGCACGACCTGAGGAGCTGGATCTTGACCGACACCAAGCTGCCTCCGCGACGCAAGAGCCGCGTGCGGCCCTTGTTCGAAGGCCCGGAATGGAGCTTCGACCTGCTCCGCAAGACCTACGATGTCATGGGCGAGGTGGCCCTGGGCGAGCTAGGGCTCGACATCTACCCCAATCAGATCGAGGTGATTACCGCCGAGCAGATGCTCGACGCTTATTCCTCGATCGGTATGCCGCTGATGTATCGGCATTGGTCCTTCGGCAAGCGTTTTGCCCACGACGAGGCCTTCTACAAGCGCGGCATGCGCAGCCTGGCCTACGAGTTGGTGATCAATTCCGATCCCTGCATCAACTACATCATGGAGGAGAACTCCATGACCATGCAGGCCCTGGTGCTGGCGCACGCCGCCTACGGCCACAACCATTTCTTCAAGAACAACTACCAGTTCCGGCTGTGGACGCAGCCCGATCACATCATCGACTATCTGGAGTTTGCCAAGCGTTACGTCGCCGAATGCGAGGAGCGCCACGGCCAGGACGCCGTCGAAAGCGTGCTTGATGCCGCCCATGCGCTGATGAACCATGGCGTCAGCCGAGATTTCCGGACCCGACCACGCGACGTGGCCAAGCGCGAACGGGAGAAGGCGGAGCGGCGTCGTGCCTACGAGGAGGCGACCTACGACGACATCTATCGCACCTTGCCTGAGATCGTGCGCGAGAATGTATCGGAATCCTCCGCCTCATTGACCGAACAGCGCCGGCTCGGGCTGCCGGAGGAGAATCTGCTCTATTTCTTGGAAAAGCATGCGCCCAAGCTCGAGGATTGGCAGGCCGAGCTGCTGCGCATCGTGCGGCTTTTGTCGCAATATTTCTATCCGCAGCGCCAAACCAAGATGATGAACGAGGGATGCGCTACGTTCGTGCACTACGAGATCATCAACCGGTTGTACGAGCGCGGCCTGTTGACCGATGGCACCATGCTGGAATTTCTGCACTCGCATTCATCGGTCATTTATCAGCCGGCCTTCAATGATCGCCGCTTCGGCGGTTTCAATCCCTATGCGCTCGGCTTTGCCATGATGAGCGACATCAAGCGCATCGCCACCGAGCCAAGCGAGGAAGACCGGGACTGGTTTCCCGATATTGCCGGCTGCGGCGATGCCATCGGCACCTTGCGCCAGGCCTGGGCGGAGTTTCGGGACGAGAGCTTCATCCTGCAGTACCTGAGCCCCAAGCTGATGCGCGACTTCCGTTTGTTTGCGGTCAGCGATGAGGCCAAGGACCCCGCCATGCGGGTGGCGGCGATCCATGACGAGCAGGGCTACAAGAACCTCCGGCGGCGCCTGGCTCGGCAATACGACATCGCCGTCCAGGACCCCGATCTGCAGGTCACCGATGCCGATCTGTCGGGAAGCCGACGGCTGGTGCTCACCCACCACGTGCGCAACGGCATCCTGCTCGACAAGGCCGAGGCCGAGCGGACCTTGCAGTATCTGGCCCAGCTCTGGGGCTATCGCGTGAAACTGATCGAGAGCGACGACGGGCGGGTGTTGAAGGAACACGAAGCCCTGCCGATGCCGTAGCCCAGGGCTCACTCGCCGCTGAGCAGGCGACTGGCGACGGGGTAGAGAGCTTCCTGTCCCAACAGCCACACCGCCATGCCGTCGTTGCCAAATAACGGCCGGAAGGCCTCGTCAAGCACGTTGCGCCCGCCGGCCACCGCGGCAAAGGCCGGCATGATGAGCCGCCGGCGATTGGCGACAAAGCACGGCCGCCGCATGCTGGTGCCGTAGTGCGAGAGCCGGGCGGCGGGATTGAGGGAGCCGGCGATCTCGGGCGCGACGCTACCGGCCGCAGGCCGGTGCCGCAACGAGATGCCGGCGAGCCGGAGCGCCTTGGCCACCCGGCCGCCCAACGGCCGGGCGGCGATCTCGGCATCGGCACGGTCATCGAGCCAGATCCACTCGCGGTCTTCCTGCAGGATGCCGAGCCGGGTCAGATCAGCGGTGGCGATCTGCGGTTCACGGCCGGCTGACCGAGACGCGCCACCCAGGGCCACGACCCGGCGCGGCTGATAGCGATCGATGACCTCGGCGAGCCTGATCAACAGCTCGCGCGGCGCCGGTTCGGCTGCGGCGGCGTCGAGGCGCAGGTCGGCCACCACCAGCACCTCCTCCGCCGGCCAATAAATGGCCCCGGAATGGTCGGCGAGTAGCGATTGCCCGCCCATCGCCAGCTGTTGGCCGGGTGCTTCGGCCAACAGGTGCAGACGTTCGGATTTGAGTTCGAGCATCACCCCCCGCCTGGCTTTGCTGCGCGCGTCCCGCGCCCCCCGCCCACTGCCCGCGGCGCATCGATCGGCGGCGCCGCGTCCGCCTTGCGCGCCCTTGCGTGGAGGACCGCACACCGAATCCGCCAAGCCCCACACTCTAGGCCGCTGCGGCAGCGCTGGTAAGGGATCGCCGCGCGCTTGGCCCTCAGCACCGCCCGGTGACCCGCCGCCAGCACGGGGTCGGCGAGCTCACCCGCCGCTTCCGGTGGCCGGGGTCGGCGCCGCGACCTGCGGGGGGCGCGGTCGCAGCCACCCCCGCGGCAGCCGCCAGCGGATCGGTGGGATTGGCCCGCTCATCGCCTTCTCGGCCGGTCGATGCCGGGCTCCCATGCCAGGCTCCGCCCCGGTCCGAGCCTCACCGCCCGCAAAACTCGCGGCCGGCCGCGGTCTCGGCCGGCTCCGGCGCCGGCGGTCAGGCCACCGCCCGCCGCGTGCCTGCGACCGGGCGCGCCGGCGGTGCGGTTCAAGCCGCCGAGCCTGTTGTGCGGCTTGAGATTATGCTAATCGGAGCTGGCGGCTGCAGCAGCAGGCGAGGAGACGGTTTTTTGGACCGGCAGCAATTCTTCGGCGACAGTGTTGCGGGAACCCTGGTTCGCCTGGTGCTGCTCTCGGTTGTGGTCGGCATCATCTTTTCGGCGCTCGGCATCACGCCCTATAACCTGATCGACCGCCTCGAGCAGCTGCTCCGCCGCCTGTTCAATCTGGGCTTCGACAGCATCCGCTCGGCCTTCGACTATTTCCTGCTCGGGGCCGTGGTCGTCATTCCGATCTGGTTCATCATGCGCCTGCTGAAGCTCGGGCGACCGCGCGGCCGGCGCTGAGGCATGCCGCTCGGCCAGCCGCGCTGGCCCCGAAAGGGTTGCCGCCGGTGCTCCACCCCGGGCAAATCCAGGGTGGAGGTGAAGGCGGCCCGGGCGCAGCTCGTCTGGGCGTCACTTGTTGACCAGCGCGTCGCGGATCTCACGCAGGTAAATTTCCGACGGGGACGGCGGCGGCGGAGCGGCCTTTTCCTCACCGCGCTCAAAGCGCTTTCTCAACTCGTTGATCGCCTTAACCAACATGAACACCGCCAGGGCGACGATCAGAAAGCTGATCAGGTTGTTGATGAAAACGCCGATATTGATGGCCACCGGTTCCTGCGCCCCGGCCCCGGCGCGCAGCGGAATCCTGATATTGGAGAAATCGACCCCTCCCAGCAGCATCCCGACCGGCGGCATGATCACGTCCTTGACCAGGGACGAGACGATGGTGCCGAAGGCGCCACCGATGATAATGCCCACCGCCATATCGACGACGTTGCCTTTGATGGCGAATTCCTTGAATTCGTTCAAGATGCTCATCGAGGTGCTCCTCTCCTGGACGACCTGGCGCAGCACCCCCTTTATGCGTGAGTTTGCCGGCCGCCGCCAAGCAGCAAGGCTGCAGGCATTGGACAAGCAGCAATCCTTGCCGCACAATGGCGGTTTGATTGCAACTGTAAGAGCCTGAGCTGGCGCGGAATTTGCCGAATACGCGGCCACGTGGAGGTCGGCTGCAATGATCGAAGGCTGGAGTGTCGTAGCCCTGGCGATCGGCTATGTGAGCGTCCTGTTCGCCGTCGCCTGGTACGCCGATCGTGCCGCCCGCACCCGCAAGCCGGGTCAGGATCGGCCCCTGATCTATGCGCTGTCGCTGGCGGTCTACTGCACCTCCTGGACCTTCTTCGGTAGCGTTGGCCTGGCCGCCTCAACCGGCTACGATTTCGTCCCCGTCTATCTCGGACCGATCCTGCTCTTCCTGTTCGGTTGGCGTTTTCTGTCGCGCATCGTGCGCGTAGCCAAAAGCCAGAACATCACCTCGGTCGCCGACTTTCTTGCCGCACGCTACGGCAAGAGCCAGTCCGTGGCTGCCATCGTCACGGTGATTGCCGTGGCCGGAACCTTGCCGTACCTGGCGCTACAACTCAAGGCCGTCGCCATCTCCGTCGACGCCCTGCTGGGGGCCCGACCCTTGCAGCAGCTGCACCTGCCCACCGACACCGCCTTCATCATTGCCATCGCCATGACCGTGTTCTCCATTCTGTTCGGCACGCGCCATATCGACGCCACCGAGCACCAGGAAGGACTGATCGTGGCGGTGGCCGCCGAATCGATCGTCAAGCTTGCGACCTTTCTTACC
>DATFXD010000265.1:0-3343 GCA_035258605.1 Hyphomicrobiaceae bacterium
CGCGCCAGCCGCCAATCGTTGCCGGCATTGGCGAATACCGTGGGCAGCGCGAAGTAGCCCTCGGCCAGCGGCCCCACTTTCGGGGGCAGTCCACCGAACACCAGCTTGGAGCCGGGCAGGCTCAGGCCCTCGGTGACGTAGCCGCAGACCTTGTTGAACTGCTTTGCATTGATAATGGCGCCGATGTCGCTCGCCTCATCCAACGGGTCGCCGATTTTGAGCTTGGCGGTCTTGTCGGCCAGCGCCGCAAGAAAGCTGTCGAAAATGTCGGCGTGCAGGAACAGCCGCGAGCCAGCGGTGCAGGACTGGCTCTGCCGGGTGAAGCGCATGGCGGCGATGATGCCGTCGACCACCCAATCCTGCATGGCATCGGGATAGACGATCGACGGGCTTTTGCCGCCAAGCTCCAGCGACACCGGCACGATCCGCTCGGCCGCCGCGCGCATGATCAGCTTGCCGACCTCGGTCGAGCCGGTAAAGGACAGCTTCCTGACGCCGGCATGACCGGCGAGCGCACTCCCGGCCTCCTCGCCGTAGCCGGTGATGACATTGAGCACCCCGTTGGGCAGGTACTGTTGGCAAATACGGGCGAGCCACAGCACCCCGAGCGGGGCATCTTCGGCGGCTTTGAGCACCAGCGTGTTGCCGGCGCACAGCGCCGGGGCGATCTTCAAGGTGGCGAGCAGCACCGGTGCATTCCAGGGTATGATGGCGCCGACCACGCCGATCGGCTCGCGGCGGGTGTAGCTCAAAACCTGTTCGCCAAGCGGGATGGTCTCGCCCTTGAGCTCGCTGGCAAGGCCGCCGAAGTAGCGCATGATATCGGCGGAATTCTTGGCTTCGGGCCGCGCCTGCGTACGAATGGCATTGCCGGTTTCCTCGGCGATGATCCGCGCCAGCTCCTCGACGCGAGCCTCGACGGCATCGGCGATCTTTTGCAATAAGCGGCCGCGCTCACGCGGCGCCACCCGGCTCCAGCCGGCAAAGGCTCGGCTCGCAGCCTTGACGGCGAGATCGACATCCTCGGCATTGCCGCGCGGCACCTTGGCGAACAGCCGGCGATTGCCCGGGCTTTCCACGGCGATGCTGCCGCCCGAGACGCTGCCGACCCAGCTGCCGTCGATCAGCATCGCACCATCGTTTGTCTCAGCCTCGCTGATCGCCGGGTTCAGCGCCACCGCCATGATCGCCGTCCTCCTCAAGTCCCGCTGCGATCAGCATATCGTGGGGCCGGAGCGCGGTGAAGCGATGTTTCGCCCGGCACCTGCCGCGCGCAGCACTGGCGTGGCCCGCGGCTGGCGCCCGCGGTTAGGCTTGGCTGGCGGCGATCAGATCGAAATCGCCGCGCAATACGGCATCGAGCCGGCCGGAGCGCCAACTGCCGTTCATGTTCCGCACCAAGGGTGCCGGCCCGCGGCGATAGCGGCGCACGATGCTCAGCTGCGGCGGCGCGGCGTCGAAGGCCGCCGCCAAAGCTCGCCGCAGCCGGTCGCGGGACACATCGCCCAGCGGTGTCACTGCCAGGCTGACCCGCGCCGTGGCACGGCGCGCATCTTGATCATCGTCCTCGAGCACGTGCAGGCCAACCTCCTGCGCCAATAGTCGATGCGCGCCGAAGCCGCTGATCAGCAGCCACGGCTGGCGCCCCGCCTCGCCGGCGAGCTCGCTCAGCTGCATGTGGCGGTTGATGGCCCAGCCGCGATACATGTCGAGCAGCTGCCCGCACCATGCTCGGGTATCGTGATGCTCGGCCGGCTTCTCGAACACCGGCTCGACCCGCAATGCCACCTCGATCGGGGCCGCCTCCAGCGTATCCTTGATGCCCTCCTTGATGAGGTGAAGCTGCAGCGCCAGCCGGCCGGCCAGCTCGCGCGAGGCATTGCCGGTGCGCGCCTTGCCGCGCAATAGCCGCGCGTTCAAGTGAGCCGCCGTATGCATGGCGGCGCCGACCCGGTCGATCAGCGCTAGCCGGGCAAGGGTGGCGTGGCGATCGGGCTGCTTCCAGAAGTCGGCGGCCGACATCGCCTGCGCCAGCGCCAGCCGCAAGGCTTCCCATTCGGCGGAGGCCAGCGAGGCGTCGATTGCCTTCGTCTCGGCCGCCAGCACGCCAAGCTCAAGGCCGCTGCCGGTGGGCTTGAGAACGATATGGAGCAGGCCCGGCGCGCCGCTGGTGGGCTCGGCGCCGTCGGCGGCGGCATCGCTGTCGGGATCGACGAACTCGGCTTGGATGCCGCGACCGTCGCTGCGCACGAACACGAACTGGTCGCCTTCGGGAAAGCGCCGCTCGACGATGGTCGCGGCCAGCGGCGCGATCACGTATTGGTCGATGGCGCGCTTCAACGGGCGCGCACCCATGGTGGCGGAAAAGCCCTTCTCGAGCAGGAAGTCCTGCGCCGAGGCCTCCCATTCCACCGCCCACTCGCGATCCTTGAGGCCGCGGCGGTCGAGCACGCCATCGAGCTCCTTCTTCAGGATCTCGCGCATCAAGCTGCGCGTCAGCGGCCGAAATACGATCACCTTGTCGAGCCGGTTCTGGAATTCCGGCCGGAATGTGCGGCCGATGGCGGCGTGTACATCCTCCTCGGAAAAGCCCAAGGCCGCCGGCGCGAAGCCGAGCCCGGAACCGTACTGGCCGCCGGCGCCGAGATTGGTGGTGAGAATGATCATGGCGTGGCGAAAGTCGGCGACCTGACCCATGCTGTCGGTCAATCGGCCGTCGTCGAACACCTGCAGGAACAGGTCCCAGATATTGGGATGTGCCTTCTCGAATTCGTCGAGCAGGATGACGGAGAACGGCTGCTTGCGGATGCGCGCAATCAGCGAGTCGGTCTCGCTGCCGGCGCCACCGTCGCCGATGATCTTGGCGGTGGCCTCCGCCGCTTGGAACTCGCTCATATCGAGACGAACGAGGCGCTCGATCGAACCAAACAGATATTCGGCGGTGGTCTTGGCCAGTTCCGTCTTGCCGGTGCCGGTCGAGCCTGCAAACAGCAGCACGCCGATCGGTTTGCCAGGGTCATTGAGTCCCGCCTTCAACATGGCGATGCGTTCGACGATCGCCGCCACCGCCTCGTCCTGGCCGATCACCCGGGCCGTGAAATAGCCGCTGATCTCGCCCAAGTTCATGCGCTCTTGGTGGTCGAGGATGGTGATCGGCAGGCCGGTCAGTTGCGACAGGGTGATGATCACGTCGCGGGCCTCGACAGTGTCGCTGGCGTGCTTGCTGGCCCGTTGCGCCGTGAGCCGGATCAGGTCGATGACGGCGCCAGGAAGGGTGCCGGAACCGAGGTATTGGCGGGCCGAGCTCAGCGCCGCCTCGATGACACCGGGTTGGAACTTGAGC